>URUW01000014.1 GCA_900551205.1 uncultured Collinsella sp.
AGTCCAACTTGTCCCCGTGGCTGTCGCAGTGCAGCCTAGACGACCCCTACACCGTCGCCATCAGCCACGGCGAGGGCCGCTTTGTCGCCAATGACGAAGTGCTCGCCCAGCTGATCGCCAACGGCCAGGTCGCCACGCAGTACGTGGGCGAGAACGGCAAGCCCAGCATGGATCTCTCTGTCAACCCCAACGGCTCCGCACTCGCCATCGAGGGCATCACGAGCCCCGACGGCCGCGTCCTGGGCAAGATGGGCCATGCCGAGCGTCGCGGCGACAACCTGTACCGCAACGTGCCCGAGCATGTCCCCGGCGATAAGTTCATGCCGATCTTTGAGAGCGGCGTGACCTACTTCGCTTAAACCTTTCCCATCGGGTACAATCCCCTCGGGTAACAACACCCGCCACCGACACATCCGGTGGCGGGTTCTTTTTTGCTTCGCGCATGTAGGAAGGACATCATGGAAAGCCGCAAGCCGTATCTCGCCACCCTGCCCGGACTCATCCTGGGCTGTCTTGTTTGCTGTGCACTCTGGGGATCGGCCTTTCCCTGCATCAAGATCGGCTACGCACTCTTTGGGATCCCGGCGCACGATAGCGCCTCGCAGCTACTCTTTGCAGGTTTGCGCTTCACGCTTGCCGGCATCCTGGTTATCGTCGGTATGAGCACAGCTCAGCGCCGCCCGCTCGTCCCACAGGTACGCGATATCAAGCCCATCTGCATCCTGTCACTCTTCCAGACTATCGGGCAGTACTTCTTTTTCTACCTGGGACTCTCGCGCGCCAGTGCCATGTCGAGCTCCATCATCGAGGCCAGCGCCAACTTCCTCGCAATCCTCTTTGCCGCCCTGGCGTTTCGCACCGAAAAGCTCGATGCGGCCAAGGTGCTCGGCTGTGTACTGGGCTTTGCCGGCGTCGCGCTCGTCAACCTTTCGGGCGCGGACGGCACCTTTGGCTTTACGCTCGACGGCGAGGGCTTTATCCTGGCCTCCACCGTCGCGGGTGCCCTGTCGACCTGTCTGATCGGCATCTTCTCGCGCGAGCACGACGGTGTCTTGCTTGCCGGGTGGCAGTTCTTGGTCGGCGGCCTGGTCCTCACCGCCATCGGGTTTTTGATGGGCGGCGCGCTCTCCCCCACCGCGATCATCCCCGCCATCGCGCTCATTATCTATATGGCACTCATCTCCGCCATCGCGTACTCGCTATGGTCGCGCCTGCTTGCCGTCAACCCCGTCAGCCGCGTCTCGGTCTTTGGGTTTATGAACCCCGTCTTTGGTGTGCTGTTGAGTGCGCTGCTGCTCGGCGAGGGCGCCGGCACGAGCCCCGTTACCGTTATAGTTGCCCTGCTGTTGGTCTGCGGCGGCATCATCATCGTCAACAGGCCTAAAAAGGCCTAGCGAACTGCCCTTATTTAGCAGAGGGGATTCACATACTTTAGTTTAATGGAATACATCGGAGAGCCGAGGGCCACCATGCACGCAAGCGTGCGCCCCTATTTCTAGCGTATCTGGACGCCAGCTTTCTTCTTCTCGTACTTTACGCGGTAGAGCTCCGCGTCGGCGGCGCGAAGCAAATCTTGCCAGGTATCGACACCATCACCGACCAGTGCATAGCCGATGGACATCCGCAACAGATACGGCACCTCGGCGCGTGCGAGTTCATCGTTGATTGCCGCGCACAGACGCATGATGTCCTGTTCCGCCGCTGCCTTTTGGAGCACCACGAACTCATCACCACCATAACGTGCGATAAAGCCACCAGCCGGCGAACAGACATCCTTGAGCGCCGTCGCAACAACCTGAAGAGCATGGTCGCCCTCCACATGTCCATAGCGATCGTTAATCTGCTTAAAGCCATCAGCGTCCATCATAAGCAGATATACATCTTCGGCCTGATCCACATTTGAGAAGAGCGACAGCATATAGGTCTCAAAACGGTTGCGATTGTTAAGTCCAGTCAACGGGTCGGTCGAGATGAGCTGCTCCTGGTAGATGATGTAGAGCAGCAACATGCTAATCATTATGCCGACACAAAGGCCGGGCACCGAGTATACGACCTGAAAGGTACCGCCCACCAGGGCCGGAATGGCGAAAAATGCCAAGGTTCGATAGATGGCCTTCGTCTGCAGGCTCTCGACCCTGCGAGATTGCACAAACGCATGTAGGGACGTATGTATAACGTAACAGTAGCTGACGATGGGCTGGATCATATAGGCAAAGCCGCGACGATACACGCCCTGCGAATCGATATAGAACAGGGCGTGCGTCCAGTAACTGGTAAACGCCAGCACGACCACCAGAGCCGTAGGCAACGCTACAAGCACCACCTTATAGCGCGAGGTCAAAAGGCGAGAACCCTGCACCGTCTCGGAATAGATAAACCAAATGAGACACGCGATAGCAAAGAGCGAAAACGAAACCGCGTTGGAAATCCAGTTGGCAGCAATGCCCAACGTGCCGTCCATACCGTCCGAAAGCGTCCAGATCATATCGAATAATATGTACGCAGCAGACGTGTAGCCCAGCATGCTAAACAAAAGCTGCTGGGTGCTCGAGAACAGGGAGCGACGGCTTCGTACGGCAAGCCCGATAAGAACAATCATGCATAGCACGAATATCTCAATCTTGAGTGCCTTAACCACTAGCGCCATCCCTTCAATATCCAAGTGGTCAGAATCGCCCAATTCGAATCAGGGCAATAAACACCCCTTTACTCCGCAGGGGTAAAGGGGATAATAGCAGAGCGCCCGAACATCACTGCAAAACAGTTTCTGTTCGGGCGCCCATACGGCGCGAATTGCACACGCCGGCATCATTGATGGGTATCGATTGCTACTCGCCATCGATGTCAGTCGCGACAGCCTCCTCGATGGCCTCGACACCGACAGGCGACAGATCCTCCTTGCCTTGGCAGAACTTCTTGTCGACCCAGCCAGTCAGAATCGGAGCCATGATCGCCGTGATGATAACGGCGGTGGCGATCTGAGCGTACGCGGTGGGCGCAAGCTCGGCGTAGCGCGGTGCGACCTCGGCGAGGGCAACCGGTGTGGTCATAGCCGTGCCGGCAATGGTGGAGCAAGCCACAGCGGCCTTGCCATTGCCGCCGCACAGACGCTCAAACGCAAAGGTGATGGGACCGACGACAAACAGCGTGACAAGGCCCAGCAAGATGCCGGAAATACCGCCGGTGATAAAGCTCGATAGGCTCATGGACGCACCGAGCTGAAAACCGATGACAGCGATCGCGGGATTGGCGCCGGGGACCAGCAGGTTCTTGATAAACGGGAACAGGTTGCCCAGAACCATGCCAATAACGAGTGGCAAGATGGAGCCGATAATGGTGCCAATGGGAATGTTGGCGAGGCCGGAAACACCGAGGATGATCATCGTGACGGCAGGGCCGGCCGTAAAGAACAGGATACCGACGGCGCCCTGCTCGGACTCATCGCCAAACTCGCCCATGATGCCCGTATAGAGCGCCATGTTGCAAAACGTGATGCCGCCGATGATAGACACGGAACTCAGACCCAGGAAGTTGTCGTTAAAGAAATATGCCACGCCCAGACCGAGAGCCGCTGCGACGACCAGCTTGGGGATCAGCACGACGATGCCGGTCTTGATGGCACCCGGCGTGGACTTAAAGCTGATGCCGGCGCCCACAAACAGCAGGATCGCGGCGACGATGGTATTGGAGCCACCGCGGCAGGCAGCCGTAAAGAAGCCGCCGATCTCAAAAACCTGCGGGCAGAAGGTGTTGAGCAAAAGACCGACGATCATCGGATAGATCATGATGTCGCCCGGGATGCGCGGGACCTTGAATTTCTTTTGCTCGTTGGCGTTCGCTTCCTGTGCCATGAAACCCCCATTTCCGCTGACGGGGTACAAAAGCCCACGTCACGCTTTGCTACAGTAAAGTTTGACCATGGTACCAGAAGAAATAGACCAGCTCGGTGAAAAATTCGACAAGCTGGGATGGAACGAGATTCGGCGCCCGCGACGCCACCCCTATATAAGGCTCAAGACGATATAGAGTACGATGCCCGAGACGCAGCACCACAGCATCGATTTTGTCTTGACCGCCACGACCACGACGCCGGCGGCCGCAATCCAGGGAACCAAGGCAGGCCAGAGCCCCGCGTCGAACGCGCCGGGACTCACCAAGTCGTTGGCGACCAGCGCGGCAAAGGCGGCGGGCGGGATATAGCCCAGGGCCTCGGTAATGCGGGGCGACAGGGTCCGCCCGCGCAAGGCGAACGCCGGCGCGATGCGAAAGAACGCGATAGCAGCCCACGACGACAGCCACAGAACCAAGAACTCGTTAACGGGCATCGCGGGCACCTCTTCCGTCAAATACAGCATCGCACGCCAGCGCAATGGTAATGCCGACCACGACGCTTGCCGGCACGGCAATATTCACGAGGCCCAAGAACTTGCATACGGCGACGGACACCGCGCCCGAAACCGCCGCGACAACGTTGCCGCGCGACAGCCGCTGCGAAAAGAGCAGGCAGATAAAGAGCGAGGTGCAGACGAAACTCGCAATAGCGGTGGGAACATCGGCAACGGCACCGGCGATGGCACCCATCGTGCACGAAGCGCCCCATGTCGCGATGAGGATCACGTTGAGCACGAAGGATTCGCGCGGGCCCCAATCCTCCCCCTCAACCAGCTTGGCAAGCGAGATGCCGTATGCCTCCTCGGTGAGCGTCGCGGCAACAGCCAGCGTCTGACGCTTCGAGGCGCCCGCCAGATGGGGTGCGATCGATGCCGAATAAAGTGCAAAGCGCGATGAGATGGCGGCGACGCTCGCGATAATCGAAGGTGCCGGTACGCCCGCCAGCCAAAGATTGCAGATCATAAACTGGCCGCTGCCCGTCACAAACGTGCTGCTCAGAGCAAAGACCATCCAGGGCTCCATTCCCGTCTGCCCCATGATCATTCCGCACGGCGCGCCTATCGCAACATAGGTAAGCATCACCGGCCAGACGGTTCTAACGATTTTGAGCACCATACGCTTCTCATCCTGACAAGGTCTCCGAGCCGCATGTAGCGACACGGCAGAATCATCATCCGACAGCAACCGAGTTCACCTACAATTGCCACCGGATCGAAAGACACAACTTTTTAGGAAGTCATTATGACAGCTATCGATCGAGACCGGGCGCGCGCGGCCTTCAAAAGCTACACCGATGCCTACGACGCCACCAATCCACGCATCGCGCTCAAAATCGAGCATACGTACCACGTGGCCGAGGCATGCGATGCCGTAGCGCGCGAGCAGGGCTGGTCGTCAGAAGATATTGACCTGGCATGGCTTTGCGGCCTGCTACACGATATGGGCCGCTTTGAGCAGCTGCGGCGCTGGGACACCTTTAAGGACGCCGAGAGCATGAGCCATGCGGCGCTGGGCATCGAGGTCCTCTTTGGCGAGAATCCCGCCGATGCACCCGCCGTAACGAGCATCCGCGACTTTATCGATGACCCGGCAGAAGATGAGCTCATCCGAGCGAGCATTGCCTATCACAGCGATTTCCGTCTACCCTCGCAGCTCGACGAGCGCACGCGGAGCTTCTGCGATATCGTGCGCGATGGTGACAAGATCGACATTATGCGCACCATCGCCGACAGCACCGTCGACACCATCCTCAAGGTGGATGAGGACACGTTTCTCGCCAGCCACTTCTCGACACCGGCGCTTACCGCCTTTGACGAGCATCGCTGCGTCGCGCGTGACGAGCGCAACGAGCCGGCGGACTACCTGGTGGGGCTCATCTGCTTTATGTTTGAGCTCGTCCATCCGGCAAGCCGTGCACTGGCGCGCGAGCAAGGCGATATCTATCGCCTGCTCGACGCGCCCTTTGGCATTACGCGACCCTTTACCGACCCCGCCGCGCAGGCAACCTGGAGCCGCCTTAAGGACGAGCTGCGCCGCTGGCTGGCAAGCGCTTAGCACTCGAGCTGAGCCAGCAGTTCCTCAACGATCTCAACGGCATCGCCGACGACCTTGTACTGGGCGGCACCGAAGATGGGGGCATCCGGGTCCTCATTGATGGCGACAATGCACTCCGCCCCACCGATGCCGGCGAGATGCTGGATAGCGCCCGAGACACCGATGCTCACGAGGAGCTTGGGCGAGACCGATACACCCGTCTGGCCAATTTGGTGGCGATACTCCAGCCAGCCGGCCTCCACCACGGGGCGCGTGCAGCCAAGCTCGGCACCCAGAGCCTCGGCAAGCTTTCGCATCAGCGGTAGGTTTTTCTTGGAGCCGATGCCGCGGCCCACCACGACTAGACGCTCGGCATCGGCAATTGAGGCCTGCTGTCCCCACTCCTCGGCGGGAATCGAGATCTCGACACGGGCCTTAACGTCATCCGCTAGCACTACCTGGGCAATCGTGCCGGAGCGGCTATAGTCAAACTCGGGCGCCTTAATGATGCCGGGGCGCACCGTTGCCATCTGAGGACGGTGGTTGGGGCAGATAATGGTGGCCATCAGGTTGCCGCCAAACGCCGGGCGCGTCTGCTGCAGCAGACCCGTCTCCGTATCCATCGAAAGCACCGTGCAATCGGCCGTAAGGCCCGTCTGCAAGCGCACGGCCACACCGGGCGCCAGCTCGCGACCAAAGGCGGTCGCGCCGTACAGAATGGCCTCGGGCTTGCGCTCGGCTACCAAATCGCAGATCAAGCGGGCGTAGACCTCCGCGTCGTTCTGACGCAGGCGCTCGTCACGACAGACCAGAACTTCGTCCGCACCGGCGCAAATCAGATGCTCCAGGTCCCCGAGTGAGTCCTCGGGGCTCATGCCGACCAGTGCCACCAGACGGCAGCCGCGGGCATCGGCAAGCTCGCGCCCCTTGCCCATGAGCTCGAAGGCCACGGATGCAACGGCATCGTGCTCGTCAGTCTGCACGAAGATCCAGATGTCTCGATATGCGTCAAGGTCTGCCGCGCCGGCGGCCTCGTCGCGCTCAATCGAGATGGCGTTGACGGGGCAGGCGTCGACGCACCCACCGCACAGGATACAGCCGTCGGTTACGCGGGCACAGCGATTGGGGCGCTCACCCTCCACCACAATGCCGCCCGAGGCGCAGGCGCGAACGCAGCGACCGCAGCCGATACAGGCTTCGCCATCGATAATCAGCCCGCTCATCTATGCCATCCCCTCGATAATCTTGGCAAGTTTTACCGCCTGCTCGGACGCCGTTCCCTCAACGGCCTCGCACGTTTGGTCACGGTCGGGCACAAACGAGCGCACGACCTGCGTCGGTGATCCGGCAAGGCCGCAACGCGAGGGATCGGCGTTTACGTCGGCAGCGCTGGCCACACGCACGTCTGCATCCTCGGCCGCGCGAATACCGGCAATACTCGGCATGCGCAGCTGGCCAATCTCCTTGGCGGTCGTCATCGCACACGGCATCTCCAGGTACACCGTCTCCTCGCCGGCATCGCAGCCGTGGACGAGCGCCAGCGAGCCACACGTCGTAAATCCCGCGCTCTGCACACAGCTCACGTCGGTCACGCAGGGGACCCCAAAGGTGCCGGCCAGCTCGGGGCCGATCTGGGCCGTATCGCCGTCCACTGCCATCTTGCCGCAGATGAGCAGGTCAAAGTCCTCATCGAGTGCCTCGATGCCGCATTTGAGGGCATAGGTGGTGGCTAGGGTATCGGCGCCCGCAAAGGCTCGGTCGGTCAGCAGCAGCGCGTCGTCGGCACCGCGGGCGATGCAGTCGCGCAGCAGCGATTCGGTCGCGGGAATGCCCATCGACACCACCGTCACACGCACGTCCATGCCAAAGCCGATAAAGTCGTCCTTCAGCGCTAGCGCACATTCGAGAGCACTTGCATCGAAGGGATTAACGACCGCCTGCTTGCCATCACGCACGATAGTATTGGTCTTGGGGTCCATCTTGACCTCGGTGCTTCCGGGCACCGCCTTGACGCACACCACCATATGGAAATCACTCATCTTCACGCGCCCCCTTTCTGGACGAGTTCATCCAAGAGCTTCTCCGTAAACAGGTTGCCGCGACCCAGCTGGCCGGCAGGATCGAGCTGGAGTTTGAGGCGCGCCGACTCGACCATAGCCTCGTGGCCGTACATCGTCTCCAAGAAGCCCGCCTTGATCTTGCCGACGCCGTGTTCGGCAGAAACGGCACCGCCCATGGCCGTGACCTCGGAAGCCCACTGGGCAAAGAGCTCTCCACCACGACGGTAGTCTTGCGCATCGCGCGGCAGGATGTTCACATGCAGATGGTTGTTCCCGATGTGTCCCCAGGCAGCAGACTCAAGCCCGCTTTCGGCCAGCGTGCGGCGATAGAGGGCCACGACATCGGCAAGGCGTGCATTGGGCACCGACATATCCGATCCCAGCTTGGTAATGGTGGGGTCGGTGCGGCGACGCTCATCGATGAGCATGTTGACGCTTTCGGGGACCGCATGACGGAAGAACCTCTGGCACTCGCGATCGACCTCGGTACGCGCGACCCAGGTCGCGTCGTCGCGGCCGCCTGCAAGCTCCAAAACCCATCCCAAGTGGTACAGCTCCTCGATCGCCTGGGCCTCGTCGTCGCAGTCGAGCTCCACGCAGACGCAGACCTTTGCCTCCTTGTCGAGCGCCGGCAGCGAGGCAAACGCGGTCGACTGCTCGCGCTGGCGACGAAGGATATCCAGGGCGCCGGCATCGAAATACTCGATAGCGGCGGCATGGGACAGCACGGGGCGCACGGAATCGGTAAAGGACACCGCCTTGTCCTCGCTGTCGAAGAAGCAGCTTACGCCCCATACGACCGCAGGTGCCGCTTGCAGGGCAATCTCGAGCTCAGTGATAACGCCGAGCGTGCCACAAGCGCCGATAAAGAGGTCGATGGCGTCCATATCGTCCGCAACAAAATAACCCGAGGCATTTTTGGTCTTGGGCACGGTGTAGCCAGGAAGATCGAGCTCGAGTGTGTGGCCCTCTGCCGTCACGAGCGACAGGTGACGGCCCTGGGCAAAAGCCTCGCCGCGGTGAAGCTCAAGCAAACCGCCATCAGCCAGCGCGACGTGGAGTCCCGTGATATGCGGGCGCATGGGGCCGTAAGCGTAGCTGCGGGCGCCGGAGGCGTTGCATGCCGCCATGCCGCCCAGACAGGCAGATGTCTCGGTGGGATCGGTGGGAAAGAACTGCTCGCGAGCCTCTTGAAACTCATCGTAGGCCTCAAGCGATGCCTGGTCCCAACCAGCGGTCGGCAGTACCTTCTTGCCCAGCTGCTTGCGCAGTTCCGAAAGCACAACGCCCGGCTCCACGCGCAGCAGAAAGCGGCCTTGTTCATCACGGCGAAGGCCCAAGTAGCGATTCATGCGGGAAGTATTGAGAATGTGACCGCCATGAGGCACGGCGCCGGCGGCAAGACCGGTCCGGGCGCCCTGAACCGTCACCGGGACACGCTCGGCATGGAGCTTTTTCAAAATGGCGCGGACCTCGTTCTCCGTTGTCGGAAACGAGATGCTTGAGGCCTCGCCCGACGTGCGAGACTCATCGCGGCTATACTCTTCGAACTCATCGGTGAAGGGCTTGATGGTTGCAGACACGCGAACTCCCCCTTTAGCTAACTACAGTGTTTGCAGGGAGATGTTACCGCATCGTTTCGTCGACGTGTTCGAGACCGTCTCCATAATTGGCGTTTTTTACGTTCGTGCAATTCGGCGAACGGCAAGTCTTCCTCGGCAGACGAAGCTTTTAACACATATGGTCACGCCGTCGCCGATCGCTCGATTGTCGCTCGAAAAAAGTTGAAGTAATTTTTGCTGCCTTTTACCTGCGGAGACACCAATCCGTCAAGCATTTGGTCAGAAATTGGTCAAGTTGCGACTGATAGGGTCGGCGTCGACAGCCAAAGCCAAGAGAAGGTTTGGCCCAAGAGCAGGGAGGTTCCCATGGCATATTACTGGCCCCAGTACGGCGTCGCCATCGAGGTCGACGACGATCCCTATCTCCTGCCTTTCGACGAAGAGGCGTTCCCCGATACGGCGGTCTACCATGTCACCACCGATGTTATCTGCGACCCCGAGTCGTTCTCGGCGCTCGCCCACCACATCGCTCGTATCCACGACATCGAGCTCCCTCACGACTTCGACGAGCTCATCTACTCGCGCCGCCTGATGCTTCACATGCTCTTTGGAGCGGACCCGTCCACGTTCGCACGTGTCTACACCACCAAGGACGCCGCATGAGTGCGAAGAAGCCGCCCCGCCTCGCAGGACTGGGGCGTCGCAAGAAACTCGTCGTTGTCTGCCTGGCTATCGTCTGCGCCCTCATCGCCGTAGGGCTATACGCCTGGCAGTCGCAGCCCGTGCCCGAAGCGGGTGCCTCAGTCACGACGGCAGAGGGTAAATCGCGCCAAGAAATCCAAGATGAGCTCGATGCCATCGTCCGCGACAACATGATGACGATTTCGGTCGCGCCGGTCGCTCAGCTACAGGAGGACGGCAAGCTACGCGTCAACGTGCAAAACGTCCAAGACAATAAATTTCCCCAGCGATTCCGCGTCATCCAAAACGACGAGACCATGTACGAATCCGGTGTGGTCGAGACCGGCAAGACAATCGAGACGTGCCCCGCCGGCGACATCAAAGAAGGCGAGGCATACATCGAGATCCAGGCACTCGATGCCAAGACCCTCGACAGCCACGGCAATCCGACACGTGTCAAGGTACGGGTTGAGCAAGCCGAGAACTAGCTTTTTCGACCGACGCGGCACCGCACGCAATTCACCAGCATTCGTCCAATCATCGCGGGGACGGCCCGCGGCGAATAGAAAGGAACGACCATGGACATCACCAGGAACATGAACGGAGCCAGAGCGCTCGTCGTGGGCGCAGGGCTCGCGCTCGCGCTCGCAATGGGCGCCGCCCCGACGCCAGCTCTGGCAGCCGGGCGCGTTGGAACCACAAAAGTAATGGTCAGGACCGAGATCGACAACGTAGAGTTCAAAGTTCCGACGGTTATTCCCTTCGTCGCCAAGGCCGACGGCACGCTTCAGGGCCCCTCAGAAGACGCGACCACCATCGACAATCATTCGGCCTACGGCATCCATGTCACCAACATGAAGATCGACGCCATGAACACCTGGACCATTGCCGCCGACGCCAAGGCCGGAACCGCGCAGAATTCCATCGACTTTAAGGTCGGCCCCAACGGCGCACTCCAGAACGCCAGCGCCGCAATGCAGGAGACGGGCCTCGATCTTTCCAAGAATGCAGCCTTCGACATGGGCTACCAGGGCATTGCCGGCGGCACGGACAAAATTAAGCTCAAGACAAGCGGAAACGTCGCCCGCGTCACGCGCGACATCTTCCGCGTAACCGGCGAAGGCGATCAGGTCGCAACGATCACCTGGACGGTCGAGCCCGGTGCGCACACGGCATAAGGCCGTCGCCCTGGCCGCCGCCGTCAGTATCCTAGCGTTTGGGCCAGCCATGGCCTTTGCCCAGCAAGAACAGGCGCAGGCCGCCACGCAGGTGACGGTCGACCTCTCGGAGCTCGACCGCGACTGCCGCGAGGAACCGTTGGCTCAGACAGGCGACAGACGATGGCTCTTGGCAGCAGGCGCCACGGCAGCAGGCGCGGGAACCGCCGGCCTCGGTCTGCACATCAAACGCAGCCAGAAACGAAACACGGACAGGCCACACTAAATTAGCTAAGGAGACCCCATGGCATCGAAGAACCTTTTGCCCGTCGTCGCACTCTGCGGCGCGCTCGCAACCGGAACGCCTGTCGCCGCTTGGGCGACTCCCGTCATGGCAGACTCCTTACCAGCAGCCCTAAGCTCCGCACCAAATCCGTCGAGCGCCATTGCGTGCAAGCGTTTTTCGTTCGCACAGGCCGCAATCTCAACCTCGGGATGCCTTCGTCGTAATACGGACGGCTCGATAGTCGTGGATATCAATCGTTCGAACAAGGCAAACGGCTCCCAGGCGGGGTGCGCCGTCTGCACGTGGCGCTCGATTGTGCTCGATGCAGATGGCGATCCGTGCGATTTGGGGTTGCGCATCGATATCGCTTCGGTCGATGACTCGGCGAACGGAGCGAAGGTCGCCTTCGACGGTGCGTTTTTCGAGAAAGGAGGCGGTATATGTCTGGGCTGCGCCGCCGCGAATGCAGACGATGTGCAGCCCACCCTCTCATTCACGGCATCGCTGCGGCTGACCAAGGCGGGCACCGATGCCATCGCGGCGGGAGAAGCATCCCTGCTGTTCTACGCCGCCAGCACCGAAGACACAGACATTCATTTCGAGAAGCCGGCCGGATCGCTCAGCCTTACGCGCGGGACGGAGGCAGGCCCTATTGCGATCGATACCCACACGCTAGGCAGGCAACGCATTCTTGCCGACCCGGTGCTTCTCGAAATGGAGTGGAACGGATCCGGAGCCATCGGAATTCTCCCCTCCGCGCTTGACGCCAAGACGCTCCCCTCAAACGACGAACCCATCAACGCAACCACACAAGAAGAGAGCGCGGACAAAGAAGCAGGTGCGGGCGACACGCCGTCGCCGACAAACAGCGTCCCAGCTTCTTTCGAAGCACCGAATGAGCCCGCTACCGATCCAAACGATCCCGAGCTCGCGGACAGTCTGGGGCTTGCTGATCCTCAAGAAATCGATGAAGGTAACTGCTGCGTGCTTGCCGCGCTCGACCACACGGAGGTCATCGACGCTGCGAACATCGAAGTTGCCGCCGCCAATCAGCCCGTCCGCAAGTCGGCCATCATCGCATTTCCCGAGTCCATCGAAGTCGTCTTTTTGCCATCGGGCGAGGTCGTGGCCCCAACACTGCTCACCCTGTTGGGCGCCAAGAATACTCGAAACGAAATTAAAAAGGTCACGGTTGTCGACCCTGCAACCACCGCTAAACTGCGTCTATACGCCGTTGCCCCAGACGGAGGCAAAACCTTGGAATTCGATGGTGACACACTCCTAGCCTGGCGACGTCTGGACATTATGCAAGACGTCTCGTATCAGATCGAACTCGAAGGGTTTGATCGCGCCCGCGATGCCAATATCATCGCCGCGGCTATTGAATCCCCACAGCGGCTTATGACACTGCGCTTTGACTACTATCCCTATGTCCCGACAACCACCTGAGGCTTAAATGCTGCGCATCATTCCTAACACCACTTATATAACGTATTAGATGAGTCGCGATGTGCCTCGCATTTCGTTCTGCTACGATTGCCACGTTGGCATCAATACAGGAGGGCTCATGCCGGGCTTGGGAACAGTCATCAACGTTGTGCTTTTAGTTGCGGGCGGTCTTTTGGGATTAGCGGGCGGCCGCTTCATTACACCGCGCATCCAAGACACGCTCATGAAAGCATCGGGGCTGTGCGTCCTGTTTATCGGCCTGGGCGGCACCATGCAAAAGATGCTCCTTATCGATGGGAAGGCGCTGGCGACCACTGGTGCCACCATGCTCATCGTCTCATTTGCGCTCGGTTCGCTCATCGGCGAGGCCGTCAACTTGGAAGCCGCCATCGAGAACCTTGGCGAATGGCTCAAGCGCAAGACTGGCAGTGAGGGCGATAACGAGTTCACCAACGCTTTTGTCTCGACTTCGCTCACCGTGTGCATCGGCGCCATGGCCATTGTGGGATCGATCCAGGACGGCCTGCTCGGCGACTGGTCAACGCTTGCCCTCAAGGGCGCACTGGACTGCATCATCGTCTGCACCATGACGGCCTCGCTTGGCCGCGGCTGCATCTTCTCCGCCCTGCCCGTCGCCGTGTGCCAGGGGACGATCACGCTGTTTGCCGGCGCACTCTCCCCCATCATGACCACGGCAG
This sequence comes from uncultured Collinsella sp., assembly GCA_900551205.1. Lineage (GTDB taxonomy): Bacteria > Actinomycetota > Coriobacteriia > Coriobacteriales > Coriobacteriaceae > Collinsella. The sequence continues at coordinate 13,819 of URUW01000014.1, forward strand.
CCCTCGACAGCCTTTCGCTCGTAGGCTCCATGCTCATCTTCTGCGTCGGCGTCAACCTCATCCGTCCTCAGACCTTCCGCACGGCCAATATGCTCCCCTCCGTCGTCATCGCCGTCATCTACGCCCTCCTGTTCTAAATCTATCTACGCAGCAGTATCTCGAACACCTGTTTGATGCTGTGCTATGATATGAGGTCACCGAAGCTGCGTTAGGAGAGGAGAAGCGGTGGCCGACCAGGACATCAAGATGCTCATCGAGCGCATTATGGCCGAGGCCCGGACCCATCAGTCCGCCCGCTTCTCAAACGAAATCTACGCAGACGAGCCGATTCTCAAAACCGGCCGACAGATGCAGAATTTCCTCCCCGACCAGTACCGCAAAATGCGCGAGATATCGCGCTGGCAGGATGACCCCAAGGGCGGGGCGGGTCGTTGGCTTTCGGAAGCCGAGCTTTTCTACCGCCAAGGCCTGCTGATGGCCGACTTTGAGGACGACTGCCCCTACAACGGCACCTTTAAGTCGTACTTTCCCACCTACAATGCCATGAGCGATCGACAGTTGCGCGGCTACTTTACCTGGCGTGCCCAAGTGCGCCGCGGAACCGTCGAGGAAACGTCTACGTCCTTTGCCTTTCTGTATCTCTATGAGCTGATTTGCGGCATTGGCGTAGATAATCCGCTCGATGGTTTTAACAAGATCAAGGCCTTTTGGGATGTCTATCGCGCCTTCGAGCCCGGCATCGACCGGTTTGCGCGCGTGTGGCTGCAGGATTACGCCGTGTTCCACGGGCTCGACCCCAAGCTGCTTCGCGACTCTAAAACCGTCATGTTCGATAACGCCCTTGTCGAGCTGCGGCGCGCGGCACGAGACCTTGTACCAGCACCGGCACCGTCCGGCCAGACCCCTAAGCGTCGCAAAATCTCCGAGCCCACGCTCCCCCTTCCGCCCGATGAGGTGCGCGAGGAACGACTCATGGCCGCCATCAACGCCCTCTCCACGTACAACCTAAGTAACTCGCGGCTCGACCGCAGCCACCACTGCGATCTGCGCCACGTGGCATGCGCCGTGTATGTCCGTATGGCGCGCTACTATGACACGCACCGAAAGACCGGCATCGTGGCGAGTTTATTTGGGGAGGAGACGGCCATGCCCTACACCATGTTTGCCTCGGCCGTATTCTTTGCGCCCGAGCGCCACGAGGACTGCGAATACCGCCTGAATCCTATCCATATCTACCGTTGCCAAAACGGCTTTTGGGAATGCATGCGTATCCACGGCAGCAGGCAAAAGAGCAGCAAGCTCGGTGAAATGATGCGCGCCTGCGACCAACGCCTACGCCTGGCGCTGGACCCCGCCCATCCCCTTAAGGAAGAAAAGGTCCCCAAATATCTGGCCAAGATTATCGATGACGAGATTGTGGCATGGCTTTCGTGGGACGCCGCACACCAGCCCGTCAAGATCGATATCGATCTGAGTCAGCTGGGACACATTCGGAGCGCCGCCGCGCAAACGCGCGAAGCGCTTTTGATCGACGAGGAACGCGAGGACGGCGCGCCTGTGGAAGTCGAGGCGACGCTTATCGAGCAACCGAACACCGAGTCTGCGCCCGACATGACTGCCGAACCTGGCGAGATGACCATACGGCAAGACGAACCCGACGAGCCGACCGTCTCCACCGAAGAGTTTGGCGTCGTGGCACCGCTCCTCGTGTCTGCGCCCGCACCCGTAACGTCCGCGCCCATCGAAGCTGCGAACAAACTCGCGCCCGCCGCAGATGCCTTCCTTCGCGCACTGCTCGAGCAAAACGTAGCGCAAGTGACATCGGCAGTGGCGCACTCGGGGCAGA
>URUW01000015.1 GCA_900551205.1 uncultured Collinsella sp.
ACGGCGACATCTTTGATCTTGAGGACATGGATGCGCTGGTGGGGGCCTATCCCGGAACACGCCACGTAATGTTGGGGCGCGGCTTGCTCGCGAACCCCGCGCTGGCTCGCATGGTTAAGGGCGGCCCTGCCGCCACGGCTGCCGAGTTGCAGCGCTTCCACGACACGCTGTTTGCGGCCTATGCGGACGAGATTGGGGGCAACGCGGTCTTTCGCATGAAGGAATGGTGGTTCTACGCCAAATGTGCCTTCGCCGATCCCGCTACCGTGCACAAGCTCGTGCGCAAGACCAAAAAGGTCGACGAATACCGCGCCGCCGTCGAGCGCGTCTTTCGCGAGCAGCCGCTCGCGCCTGTTGCCCGCTTTTGTGGCTACTAGTCGTTGGGGACGTTCTTAAACGACTAGTCATTCAAGAACGTCCCCAATGACTAGATTGAAAAGCTGTACGCCAGCATCCAAAGATGTCGAAAAATGTCGACTTTGGATGCTGACGTACATGTTTGGTTCGTATGGGTTTGTGCGTTGGGGCCGGCCGACCGCAATAGAACGCTAGAGCAAATTCTCCTGCACCCACGCGATGATGTCGCCCGACTCGTAGAGCGGCGCGCCGTCAATGAACAGGCAGGGAACCTGGCGCTTGCCGCCGACGGCGATGAGCGTCTGCTCGGCATCGGGGTCGGTCGAGATATTGCGCTCGGGGATGGTCACGCCGTTATCGGCCAAAAAGCGCTTGACCTTTATGCAATACGGGCAGCCGGTCATAACGTACAGCTCGAGCTTGTGATCAGTAGCCATAGGTCTCCAATCGGTTGAGGTTTCGATTGAGATACCCAATGCCGCCGCGGTCTATGCGCGAGTCAGCGATGACTCGATTGCCTGGACCAGAAACGCCGTGGCTCCGGTGCCGCAGGGCTTGTCGTAGTAGTCAACAAAGCGCTGGTCGGCGAGGTAGCCGTGGGCGAGCCCCAGGTATGCCTCGTCTTGGGGTTCGTTTCCCCAGTTGAGGCCAATCCAACGACGATGCATCGCAACAAGTTTTTGGGCCTTTCTGCTCTTTGGATCGCCGTCGCCCATGGCAATCGAGAGCTGACCCAGAATGGCACGCTCGAGTTCCTTCATGTCGTTCCATGTCTGGGGATCCATGTCCAGTAACGTTTCGTTTGCTGCATCGATAGCCTCATCGCCATAGCGCGCCCGTGCCTCGGCGCCGTAGCGCTCCTCGTTTTCCTGCACGGTACGCCAGCGCTCCAGTTGCGGCAGCACGGCACCCATGAGCGAGACTGCCTCGTCGAGCGACATGCCGGTGTTTTGCGCCAGACGCGGGGCGCAGTCCTCGATCATTGCCTCCATCGTGGTCTCGTAGGTGTACTTGCCGTGGTCGTAGCACCACTTGCAGTAATGGTCGGTCGTTGCGCCGTGAGCATCGGTACCGCAGTCGTCGGGCGTGAGTATCATGCCGCAGCTCTGACAATAGTACTCGGGCATTTCGAGCAGATGAGACAGTGGCTCGCCGGTCACGGCGGCAATGAGCTTCATCATATCGATGCCCGGTGTGACCTCGCCGCGCTCCCAACGGCTGACGGCTTGGCGTGTGACGAAGAGCTTGGCGGCGAGCTGCTCCTGAGTTAGGTGATGGGCGCGACGGACAGCAATGAGCTTTTCTGCGAAGGCCATAGCGGCTCCTTTCTGCTGGTTGATGGCTTTAAGCATACGCGGCGGCAGACGCCCTTCCAAGCAACCGTTGGTTGCACGACGGGGGACCGCGACAAAGAATTGCGCACGACGCCTCACACCTTCATGCCGTACAATGACCGGCATGGAACCTATTGCACACATACATACCGACCTGCCGCAGAAGTTCGGCATCCCACGCAACAGCTTTTTGGCGCCCCATCTGCAGGGGCGCATCGTCTTTGAGCCGGAATTTGCCTCCAACGCTGCAGTTGAGGGTCTGGACTCCTTCTCTCACCTATGGCTGCTATGGTGCTTCGAAAACGGAACGCCCGGTGGCACGGCTAAGGACATAGCCGCCGATGCCAAAACGCAGGACAGGTCCGGCACCAACGCAAAATGGTCGAAAACCGTGCGCCCGCCGCGTCTGGGTGGAGCCGAGCGTGTGGGCGTGTTTGCCACACGCAGTCCGTTTCGCCCTAATCCCATCGGGCTCACCTGCGTCAAGCTCAGCCGTGTTGAGCTCACCGATGATGGCCCGATCATCCATATACTGGGGGCCGACCTGCGCGACGGCACGCCCATCTACGACATCAAGCCCTACATTCCATTTGCCGACTGTCACCCGGATGCGACGGGCGGCTGGATTGAGGACGCGCCGTGGCAAGAGCTCGATGTTGAGTTCCCACAAGCGCTGAAAGATATGGTCCCGCCTGCAAAGCTCCCCGGCTTGGTCGAGGTCCTTCGCCAAGATCCGCGCCGTGCGGGTAGCAAGCACGAGCCCAACCGCGTTTACCACTTGGCCTACGCCGGGCTCGACATATCGTTTACGGTCGACGGAACAAGGCTGACGGTAACCGCCATCAACGACGCGCAAGACTAACCGGCCATTCGTCCGCACCCGTCAAATTAAGCGCCAAACCCCGTGCCAAAATCGCCCACGCTGGTGGACAATAACGCCTATCAAAACAATCCGCTTTGCACGGGAGCTCAGCATGAAATACGACTTTACTTCGCTTATCGACCGCCACGGCATGGACGCCATCGCCGTTGACTCCTGGGGCGAGATCCCTGGCATGGCTCCGAACGCGCCCGACGAGGGCTTCGACCGCATCCCCATGTGGGTGGCGGACATGAACTTTGCCACGGTGCCCACGGTCCAGGAGCACATCATTCATGTTTGGCTATTTCGATCCGCGCGACGAGTACTTCGACCGCATCATCGAATGGCAGAGCCGACGTAATGGCGTCGAGGGTCTGCTCCCGGAGCATATCGGCTACGAAAACGGCGTGCTGGGCGGTGTCGTGTCGACCCTGCGGGCGTATGTCCAGCCGGGCGATGCGGTGCTGGTCCACAGCCCTACCTACATCGGCTTTACCAAGTCCATCGAAGCCGCGGGCTATCGCATTGTCCACAGCCCGCTTAAGCTCGACGACCAGGGCGTGTGGCGCATGGACTTTGAGGACATGGAGCACAAGCTCGTCCAAAACCACATCCACGCCGCGGTGTTCTGCTCGCCGCACAATCCCTGCGGCCGCGTATGGGAGCGCGACGAGATCGAACGTGCCATGGACATCTATCGCCAGCACGATTGCGTGGTGATCTCGGATGAGATTTGGTCCGATATCATCCTGCCGGGTCACAGACATATCCCGACGCAGTCGGTGAGCGAGGATGCCCGCATGCGCACGGTTGCCCTCTACGCGCCCAGCAAGACGTTCAACCTGGCGGGCCTGGTCGGCAGCTACCACATCATCTATAACGAGACGCTGCGCGACCGCGTGTGCGCCGTGTCCAACAAGACTCACTACAACGAGATGAACGTCCTTTCGATGCACGCGCTTATCGGCGCCTACCAGCCGCAGGGCTACGAGTGGGTCGATGAGCTCAATCAGGTCATCCAGGGCAACATTGACTACTTCTGCGATTACGTGGACGAGCATTTTGAGGGCGTGGGCTATTCGCGTCCGCAGGGCACGTACATGGTGTTTCTGGACTGCACCGAGTGGTGCCTCGAGCATGGCCGCGATATTCAGTGGCTGCTCGACGAGGGGGCGCGCGTGGGCGTGGGGTATCAGGACGGCCGCCCGTTCCACGGGCCCTGTCACATCCGCGTGAATCTGGCGCTGCCGCTTTCGCGCGTAAGGGAGGCGTGTGAGCGCCTGGGCCGCTACGTTTTTGGGGGATAGGGGGCGCTCGATTCGAGTGCTGCCCCATGTGCCCACGCCGTCAAAATGCGTGGGCACATGGGGTGCAGAGGGTAGCGAGCGCGTTTTCCGCATTCGCTACTTTTCATGAATCTGCTTGCCGCAAAGATGTTCAATCGAAATCTCGTAGAGTTGGACGCCCTTTATGTCTTTGGCGATCTCCTCCTCGACTTCTTCGGCAGAAGGGTAGTACTTAAGCGCGAGCTGACGGACTTTGTCCTCGATAAACGCGGGCGCTTCATCTACCAGGCGACAACGACCAAAGACAACGGTACTCATAACGTAGGGAGCCCAGTCGCCGTCCTTGTACCACTCGTTGCCGTAAACGGTAAAGCAGACTTTATCATCATGCTTGAGTGAATCGACCTTGTGGCCAGCCTTGGCGCCATGGAAATAAATCTTGTCGTGCTCGGCGTCAAAGAAGTAGTTGACGGGAATGGCATAGGGGTAGCCATCATCGCCGTTGACGGCAAAGACGCCGCGCTTGCAGGTAGCGAGCAGTTCGCGCGCTTTCTCGTCGGTGATGGCGCGTTTCTTTCGACGTAAGGGCCTAAACATCGTTGGCTTCCTTTCTACTGCGCATGGTGGTTGAGCACAAACTATAGCGAAACAGCCCCATTTTTCTTGATACAGGCGAGTATGTTATTGAGCTTGCTAAAGTCGAGCGGTTTGGGCAGATGGGCGTTCATGCCGGCGTCGTGTGCCGCCTTGGCGTCTTCGGCAAAGGCGTTGGCGGTGAGCGCGATGATGGGGATGTCGGCCGCATCGGCCTTTTCGCTCAGGCGGATCGCCCGGGTTGCCTCGTAGCCGTCCATGCCCGGCATCATGATGTCCATCAGGATTGCATCGAAGCTGCCGGTGGGACGACCAACATATAGATCGACCGTTTCGTTGCCGTCGGCGGCGCGAGTCACGACGATGCCTTCGCTTTCGAGCAGAGCTTGGGCAATCTCGGCATTGAGTTCGTTATCTTCTGCCAAAAGGACGTTCATGCCGGCGAGTGAGCAGCTGCTTACCTGCGTGTCTGCACATTCTTTTATCTGAGGGTTCTTGTCGATATCGAGCGGAATCCGGACGTCAAACGTACTCCCCACGCCAACCTCACTCGAAATCTCAATCGTGCCGCCCATCATATCGATGAGCGATTTGACGATAGACATGCCAATGCCGGTTCCTTGGAACTTGCTGCGCGCATCGTCGCCTTCCTGGGCAAACGGCTCGTAAATGTGCGTCAAAAACTCGGGCGTCATACCAATGCCGGTATCCGAGACGCTAAAGCAAAACACGGCGTGCTCGTCGTCGACCGGTTTGATGGTCGATGAGAACGTGACGGTTCCTCCGTGCTTGTTGTACTTGATGCTGTTGTCGAGCAGGTTGACAAGGATCTGCCGAATATGGGTGGGGCTGCCGATCATATATTGGTCGACAGCGTAGGGCTCGCTGGTGTCGAGCATGGTTATGCCGCGGTCCGATGCGCGGAGCTTGCACAGTACGAGCGCATTGTCGCACAGCTCTTTAAGGTTGAATGATTCGTGCTCGAGCGTCACTTTGCACTCCTCGATCCTGCCCATCTCGAGGATGTCGTTAATCAGTGACAGCAGGTGATTGGCGGCAACGCGCGCCTTGGCGCGGCTTTCGCGGGCGACCTGCATGTCGCCTTCTCTCAATTCCTCAATTTCGATAAGGCCTAGGATGCCGTTGAGCGGCGTGCGGATGTCGTGGCTCATGCGCGTGAGGAAAGCGGTTTTGGCGGCGTTGGCGGCATCAGCTTTCTGCCGTTCCTCCTGTGCGCGGTAAAGCGACCAGACAAGGATGGCGATGCTGGTGAGCAAGATGCAGATGATAACAGTCGCAATGGCGGTGCGGTTACGATAGAAAAACTGGAACGTGTCCGATTCTTGCGCCGAGTACGATGTGGGGAAATAGCTGTTTGCAGAGAGCGATTCACCTGCATTGACGATGCCCTTATTGATGATTCCCAGCAGCTCGGGCTTGCCTCGCGAAATTAAACACGATAGCTGCGCCGTGTTGGTGAGTTCCTGTGTTTCGAAATCCTCGATGTCGTAGGTGTCGCGGAGAGTTTCCAGGCGCGTGCTGGGGACAATGATGCAACTAGCCTCCCCCTTATTGAGGGCTTCGAGCGCCTCGTTGCCATTCGGATAATCGGTGATCGTTGCGTCGGGGAAGAGGCTCTCGAGCGCAGAATGGTTGACGATCGCGTCCTGTGTACAAGCGATTTTCTTAAGGTCGCTGTTCGGGTTGTTGCTGCTGTGAATGGCGGTTAGGGAAACCGTTCCCATCGGGTTTGACTGAATGACCCCTTTCTGTTCGGCAAGCCAGTAGTCGCGAAACAGAGGCAGGGCGACATCGATGGTTCCGTTGGAAAGGGCTTTGAGCATTTGCTGGTTATTTGAGATCGCGACCGTTTTAACCGTAATGCCAAACTTGTCGTGCAGCGTCGTTGCAAGCGAGGCGAGCGACCCTTCCATCTCGCCGTCGTCATTTTGCGTGCAATAGGGAAGTTGGTTTTTAAGATAGCCAATCGTGATGGTGTTGCCGTTTGCTTTGAGCCAGGAGGTCTCGGTGCCGGCGAGCGATGATGAGCCGCTGTTTTGGGCCGAGTAGCTCGATTTGACTTCGTCGTTATAGCGCGGGTTGACGCGGGCGATTGCCGTCATGGCGGCGTTGATGTCGTCCATCAGATCAGGGCGGCTTTTGGGAACGGCAAAATAGTAGTCGCTCGAGCCTACGTAGAACATGGGTGACGCATCGGGCGACGAAATGGTGTCGTTCATGATGACGGCGTCGACCTCGCCGTCTGCAAGCGCCTCAAAGAGGGCACTGCCGGTGTCGATTTCTTTATAGGTGCAGGTAACGCCTTCGTCGGCGAGCCACTGCTGGCCGACGATAGTTTGCATAACGCCGGCGTTGCAGCCGATGGTAAGGCCTTGGAGCGCCTGGGGGTCGCCTTTGGCAAGGTCGTCGCGATCGGGGCTGGCGTAGATGTAGTAGCGCTCGGTGCCCTCGGGGTTCGAGGAAAAGAGCAGCTTCTGCTCGCGCTCTGCCGAATACGAGATGTTGGGCATGAGGTCGATTTCGCCCGCCTCGAGCATGTCCATAAGCTCGGAGAAGGTGCCGCTAACGTATTCGTATTGCCAGCCCTTTGTGTAATACGAGAGGGTCTGGAGGTACTCGTAGCCCCATCCCGAGAGGCGCTCGCCCGGCGTGCCTTCCTGGAAGCCTTTGTTGTTGACGAGCCAGCCAACGCGGACCGTCTTGACCTGCTGGTCGGAGTCGGCGGCAAAGGCAGGGGCGGGCATGACGGCGCTCAGTATGGCGAGCGCGGCAAGCGCGACGGCCAGGGTGCGATATAGAGCCAAGCGAAGGACGGCGGAAGGTTTCACATGAAATCCTATCGAGTTGAGACAGTTTCGCATAAGGATACCAGCTCAGCCTGCCCATTCAGCCGCCGCACCGCTAAACGGTTAGGTAGTCATTGGGGACGTTCTTAACTGACTAGTCGTTTAAGAACGTCCCCAATGACTAGTTCCGTTTGCGGGGGAGGCGTGGGACAATACCGAGCGAATGTGATTGGGCGTCTGGGAAAAGGGGTCGCGATGAACAAGTTGAGGACGCTTGCTGACGTGTTGCGCCAGGCTGGCTTTGCGCGCATCACGGGCCTGTTTCTCGTCTTCTATCTGCTGTGCTCGACGGCCGTCTGGCTGTCCGAGCCCACGACCCTTACGTTTGGCGATGGCCTGTGGTTTAGCTTTGAGACGGTCTCGACGATCGGCTTTGGTGATATCCCGGCCGAGACGCCGGTTGCCCGCGCTATCACCGTCGTCCTGAGCGTCATCAGCATCTTCTACATCGCCATGCTCACGGGCGTGGCGGTGAACTACTGCAATACGCTCATCAAGATGCGCCAAAAGGACACCATGGCGCGCTTTATGGACGATCTTGAGCATTTGGAAGAGCTCGATCGTGACGAGCTTGCCGACCTATCGCGCCGTGTGCGCGAATATCGCCGACGCCAACGCTAGAACGGGCGCCGCGCGTCATGACGAGGGGGACTGAATATGGATATCACGGTATATCTGGGCGCCAGCGTCGGTAACGACCCAGCGTTTCTGCCTGCAGTGCAGCAGCTCGGCGCATGGATTGGCTCCAACGGCCACGCGCTGGTATACGGCGGGTCCAAGTCGGGGCTGATGGGCGCGCTCGCCGATAGCGTGCTCGATGCCGGCGGACACGTGACCGGCGTGGAGCCAAGCTTTTTTATCGAGGCCGAGTTTCAACATGACGGTATCGACGACCTCATCGTGACGAGCGACATGGCCGAGCGCAAGGCCAAGATGATCGAGCTTGGTGATGCCTTCGTTGCCTTTCCCGGCGGGACGGGTACGCTCGAGGAGATTGCCGAGGTCATGTCGGCCGTGTCGCTGGGGCATCTGAGCGCGCCGTGCATCCTGTATAACCTGGACGGTTACTACAACGATCTCAAGGCGCTGCTCGGACACATGATTGATAAAGGACTTTCGAGCCCGCAGCGCCAGCACGGCATCTACTTTGCCGACGATTTGCGCGAGATTGCCTCGATTATTAATGGATAAGTCTTGAGCCTGCCCCACTATGACTCCCAATGGTGCCGTTTGCAGCGCAGACGGTTGGCTCGTTCGGGCAACGCTCGCTCTACAATAAAACGCATCTATGCCGACTTTGACCACGGGAGGCCCCGATGGATAACCTTGCAAAACCCAAAAACCGAGCACTGTTTTTAGTGAGCGTGGCTGTGACCGGTGCGTTTGCAGGCGCCGCGGTCTGGCTGTTCTTCTTTGCGATGGAGCACGGTATCGACTATTTATGGACCGAGATTCCGCATATGCTGGGCGTCGCCTCGCCCGAGCTTGCCAGCGGCCCGTTTGGCTTTCTGCCGTACCCGTTTTTCGTCTGCCTGCTGGGCGGCCTGTTAATCGGTCTGTACGAAAAGATTACGGGCACCAAGACCGACGACCTCAACCAGGTGATGGCCAAGGTTAAACAAGACGGGCGCTACCCGTACGACAACCTGGGCAAGCTTTCGCTCGCGGCATTGCTGCCGCTGCTGTTTGGCGGAAGTATTGGACCGGAGGCCGGCCTGACCGGCGTTATCGCGGGTCTGTGCAGCTGGGTCGGCGACCGCATGCGCCGCTTTGGCGCCGAGTTTAGGGAGCTCACACTGTTGGGCACCCAGGCCGCGCTGACGGCGCTCTTTACCGCGCCCGTCTTTGGCTTTGTGGCGCCGCTCGCCGGTAGTGCCGACGGCCAGGGCGCCGGCGACGATGGGGATTCCGCGTCCGACAAGATCACCATCAAGCTGCCCAAGGCGCAAAAGACCGTGGTCTACGGCATTGCGATTGCCGGCGGTCTGGGTACCTACCTGCTGCTCGGCCAGCTTATGGGCGGCGGCATGGGCATGCCCAGGTTCGAGTCCGCTCAGGTGGGCAACCTGGAACTTGTCTGGCTCATTCCGCTGGCGTTGGTCGGCACCGTATGCGGCTGGCTGTACTTTGTCTCTGAGCATGCAAGCGAAGCGTTTGCCCGGGCCATAGGAGAGCGTCCTGTCGTTAAGGCAATGCTGGCTGGTCTGGCGCTCGCCATCTGCGGCACGGTTTTGCCCTACACCATGTTTGCCGGCGAGACCCAAGCCGACGTGCTCATGGAGACCTATCTGACCATCCCCGCCGGCGTGCTTATCGCGACCGGTCTTGTCAAGGCCATGCTGACGCCTGCGCTTATCAACATGGGCTGGCGCGGCGGTCACTTCTTCCCCGTCATCTTCTCGGGCGTGAGCCTGGGCTACGGTCTTGCCATCCTGACGGGCGCCGATCCGGTCTTTTGCGTCGCCGTCTGTACCGCTTCGACGATGGGTGCCGTCATGCGCCAGCCCGTCATGGTTGTGGGCCTGCTGCTCATGTGCTTCCCGCTCAAGGGTATCGTCTGCATGATCATCGCCGCCGTTATCGCCGCCGGCATTCCGCTGCCCAAGCCACTGCGCAAGTAGTACGGTGGCGCACGCCGGGGACATGCCGTTTGCCATGGATTTACGGGGAGGGGGCGATCACGCCCTTCGTGGATTGAGACACGCGTGGCTACAGGTCGCGTGCCCGGTAGACCTTGGTGCTGACGATGCAGCTAAGTGCACATAGCGCGAGGGCAAGCGCGGCAATTCCTGCGCACAGACAGCCAAGAACGGCGGGATCGGGATTCGCCCCGGCAATCGACATGAGCCAGTTGCTGATGGGGTTGGAGGAGCTCAACGTGGCCATGGCAAGGCATCCGAGCAGGGCAAACAGGCCAACAGATAGGCGTAGCGCCTCCATGTGTCCAAATCGAAAGAACAGCGGCTGTGCCAAAAACACCATCATGAGGGAGATGAGCATCGATGCTGCCGAGGCTATTGTGGCCTCAAAGACGATCTGTCCCGTCGGGGGAATGCCCGTGGGATCGAAGAGCGGAAGGGCGACAATGCTCAAAAGCGCGGCGGCGCACGCCATGACAGCCGAGAAGACAATGATGCTCAGGTAGCGTGCACAGATGATGTCTTTGCGCGAGATGGGCAGCGTTGCCCGATAGCGCTCCCATCCGTTTTGATTATCGAAGCCGGCCAGCGAGCTCATGACCATGATGGGCGACATGGCACTGACCGCGCAGGCGCCGGCGCTCATACCGGCATCGCCATCCGATGCGTTGGCGAGGGTCAGTACGACGAAGATGAACAGGCCGACGCCCGCGATGCTCGGGATGAGCGTGCGAACGATGGCGAGCTCGGACATAAAGGCGCGTTTCATTTCGAAGCCCCTTTCAGCATGAGGCGCAGATAGTCATCAATGGTTGCCCGATCGCAGGGAATCTCGGGAAAGGCCTCGAGCGTATCGCGACGGTTGGGCACGAGCACGTCCACGCTGTAGGCGTGGTGGGCGGCGCGGGCGCCTTCGACGCAAGCCGTAAGCTCGGCGGCCTGTGCTTGGGTGCAGTGGGCGATGCCGGCGCGGTCGGTAATGTCCTCGCGCGGCAGGTCAAACATAATCGAGCCGTTATCGATGCAGATGACGCGGTCGGCGGCGCGATCGAGGTCGGACGTAATGTGGCTCGAGAGCAGCACGCTGTGTTGGCCGTCGGCGACAAAGGCAAGCAGCTCGTCGAGCAGCTCTTCGCGCGCCATGGGATCGAGGCCCGCGGTGGCTTCGTCCAAAACGAGCAGCTTGGCATTGTGACTGAGCGCACACGCGAGCTGCAGCTTCATGCCCATGCCGCGGGAGAGGTCCTTGACCTTTGCCTTGGGATCGAGGCCAAATCGGTCGATGAACCCGGCAAACGTTTCGCAGCTCCACGTGGGGTACGCCGGGCCTACGAGCCTCTCGATCTGGCCCACCTTGAGCGTGGAGGGGAAGGGGCACGTGTCCAGGACAAGGCCTACGCGGGAGTGCAGGTGGCGCTGCGTCTCGTCGGGCGCGTTGGTGTCGCAGCGCTGTCCAAACAGATGCATCTCGCCGGCATCGAGCTTTATAAGCCCGAGCGCGGCACGAATGGTCGTTGTCTTGCCGGCGCCGTTTGCGCCCACAAAGCCGACAATCTGGCCGGGCTCCACGGTGAGTGTGACATCGCGTAGCGAAAAGCGGTCGCTTACGCGGCGTGAAGCGCCTTTGATTTCTAGCAAGTTTTGCATGGTATAGCCTTTCTTGCAGATGGCTACTGCATGGTTTCGGGGGCTACAAGGTCGAGCATCTCGTGCAATTTGTCGCGCGTGACGCCCAAGGTTTCGGCCTGCGTAGCGGCCTGCGCAAGCAACTCTTCGATACGGCAGAGCTGGTTTTCGCGCAAGAGTTCCTGGTTTCCCTCGGCGACAAAGCAGCCCTTGCCCTGCACGGTGCAGATAAAGCCGAGCTGTTCCAAGTCGGCATAGGCGCGTTTGGTGGTGATGACGCTCACGCCGAGGTCGCTCGCGAGCGCACGGATGCTGGGGAGTTTGGCTCCCGCAGCGAGTACGCCCGAAAGGATCTGTGCTTTGACCTGCGAGGAGATTTGCTCGTAGATGGGCTTGTCGCTCGAATTGGATAGGATGATGTCCACAGCGGCTCCTTAGCTGTTGGGCTACACGTGTATATAACCGGTAAACACAGTATATATACACTATGCACAGTTGTGCAAGAGGAAATGTGGAATAGCCTACCGGCGCCGCGCTTGCTCCAAAACAATCTCAATCTGTAACACCTGGGTCCGTTTTGGGTCGCCTTCTGTTACAGATTGAGATGTTATTTGCCCGCCTGCCTATTTGTCTCAATCTGTAACAGTAAGAGTCGATTTGCACGGCTAGATGTTACAGATTGAGACATTGGTTGTCCGCCTGCTTGTTTATCTCGATCTGTAACAGGTGGAGGCTCAAAACCCGTCTTCCTGTTACAGATTGAGAAAGAGATTGAGACGGCGTCGATCTTCCCAGCCGTTTGTCTCGATCTGTAACACCAGGAACGGTAAAACCCGTCTTACTGTTACAGATCGAGACAATCCTTGAGGCGGCTGCCCGGCGCAGCGAGCTCAGCTGATGAATTTGTCCTGATAGGTGCCCTATGGCGGGATTTCGCGGCTACAATAGTGCGGTTACATCGACGTAATGCACTCAATGCAAGAAAGGATCCGCATGGCAAGCCTGTCGGATGAAATCTCGTCGCGCCGCACATTCGCGATCATCAGCCACCCGGACGCCGGTAAGACCACGCTTACCGAGAAGCTGCTGCTCTATACCGGCAGCATCCAGACCGCCGGTTCGGTCAAGGGCAAGAGCTCGGCCAAGCATGCCGTCTCGGACTGGATGGACATCGAGAAGGAGCGCGGTATTTCCGTTACCTCCTCGGTGCTGCAGTTCACCTACAACGGCGCCTGCGTCAACATCCTCGATACCCCCGGCCACCAGGACTTCTCGGAGGATACCTACCGTACCCTTATGGCTGCCGACGCCGCGGTCATGGTCATCGACGGCGCCAAGGGCGTCGAGGCCCAGACCAAAAAGCTCTTTAAGGTCTGTACGCTGCGCCATATTCCCATCTTCACCTTTGTGAACAAGCTCGACCACGAGGCTCGCGACCCCTTTGAGCTCATGGAAGAGATCGAGAACGTCCTGGGTATCAATACGTATCCCATGAACTGGCCGATCGGCAGCGGCCGCAACTTCCGCGGCGTGTTCGACCGTCAGACCCGTCGCGTTATCGCGTTTGAGGGCGACGGCCACGCCAACGCCACCAAGAAGGTCGCCGAGGTCGAGGCCGAGCTGGGCGATCCGGCCATGGACGAGCTTATTGGCGAGGAGAACCACAAGAACCTGATGGACGACATCGAGCTGCTCGATGGCGCCGGTGACGAGCTCGACCTGGATGCCGTGGCCTGCGGCAAGCTGAGCCCGGCGTTCTTTGGCTCGGCACTCACCAACTTTGGCGTGGAGCCCTTCCTTAAAGAGTTCCTGCGCCTGGCCCCGACGCCGCGTGCCTATACCGATACGCTCACCAGCGAGCCGGTCGCGCCTGCCGAGAACGACTTTAGCGGCTTCGTGTTTAAGATCCAGGCCAACATGGACAAGAACCACCGCGACCGCATTGCCTTTGTGCGCATTTGCTCGGGCAAGTTCGAGCGCGGCATGGACGCCTTCCATATGCAGGGCAACCGCAAGCTCAAGCTGGCTACGGGCACCTCGATGATGGCCGACGACCGCGCCATCGTGGACGAGGCCTATGCGGGCGATATCGTGGGCCTGTTCGACCCGGGCATCTTTAGCATCGGCGACACCGTGTGCTCCGGCAAGCGCCACGTGCAGTATCCACAGATCCCGACGTTCGCCCCCGAGATGTTCGCTCGCATTACGCAGGTCGACACGCTCAAGCGCAAGCAGTTCGTAAAGGGCATGGAGGAGCTTGCCCAGGAGGGCGCCATCCAGATCTTCCGCGAGCTGGGTGCCGGCATGGAGAGCGTCATCGTGGGCGTGGTCGGCGTGCTGCAGTTTGAGGTGCTCGAGCGCCGCCTTAAGGCCGAGTACCGTGTTGAGGTTCGTCGCCAGCCGTTGCCCTATACGGACATCCGCTGGATCCAGAACGACCCCGACACTATCGATATCCCGGGTCTTTCGCTCACGCGCGACACGCTGCGTGTCGAGGACATGCGCGGCGGCAAGCTGCTGCTGTTCACGAGCCCGTGGAACGTTGACTGGGCGACCGACCACAACCCCGACCTTGTCCTGTCGGAGTTTGGCAACGTAACGTTTTAGTGCGCCGGCGCGGTGGTCCTGCGGGGCTGCCGCGCCGTTTGCTTGCCTGCCGCCGCGTGAGCGGCTATCATACCCACCGTCGCCTCAAGACCGTGGCGGCCGAGCAGTTCGGGTCCGATATCCTGCTCGTTAAACCTAAAACCAAAGGAGTACATAATGATCAAGAAGGTCATGGAGGACTACAAGGTCCTGTTGCGGAGCATTCCCGCGGCAACGGTTTCGCTGTTTTTCGTGAGCGTCATCATGATGAACCTGCTGGCCAACAAAGAGCTTATCAGCCTACCGTATCTGGCACTCGATTGCGGCTTTGTGGTGAGCTGGGTTTCGTTTTTGTGCCAGGACATGATCTGCAAGCGCTTTGGCGCCAAGGCATCCATCAAAATCTCTATCCTCGCGCTGCTGGTCAACCTGGCTGTGAGCCTGTGCTTTTGGGCATGCTCGCTCACGCCCGGCATGTGGGGCGCCTACTATGACACGGGCATGATCGAGGTCAACACCGCCCTTAACGCCACCATCGGCGGCACCTGGTACGTGGTGTTTGGATCTTCGCTCGCCATGCTCGTTTCTGCCGTGGTGAACTCCACGCTCAACCAGTCGCTCGGCCGTATGCTCAAAAAGAATAACTTTGCGAGCTTTGCCTTCCGTTCCTATGTGTCCACGGGTGTTGGCCAGTTTATCGACAACCTGGTCTTTGCCATTGTGGTGAGCCACACGTTCTTTGGCTGGACCTGGGTGCAGGTCCTTATGTGCTCGCTGACCGGCGCTGTTGCCGAGCTGCTGTGTGAGGTCTTCCTGAGCCCCGTGGGCTACAAGGTCGTGCGTGGCTGGGAGCGCGAGAATGTGGGCGCCGAGTACCTCGAGCGCCACGCAGCTGCCTAAGGAGCACCTATGCGGGTTTTGATCACGGGCGCTTCGGGCGGCATTGGAGCCGCGTGCGTGCAGCGCTTTTTGGACGAGGGCCACGAGGTCGTGGGCTTTGATCTGCTGCCGGCGGCCGTCGAGCACGAGCGCTATCGCCATCTGATCGTTGATGTCCGCGAGCCGGACTCGTTTCCAGACGGCCTTGAGCCTCAGGCGATCGTAAACGTTGCCGGCACGCAAGATTCGGCCGACGACATCGCTGCCAACCTGCGTGGCACCATCAACGTGACCGAGCGTTACGCCTTTGTGGGGGA
>URUW01000016.1 GCA_900551205.1 uncultured Collinsella sp.
GTGGGCATTGCCGAGGAGCACGCCGTGACCTTTGCCACCGCGCTTGCGCGCTCGGGCGCCAAGCCAGTCTTTGGTGTGTACGGCACGTTTTTGCAGCGCGCCTACGACGAGCTGTGGCACGACCTGTGCCTCAACGACGCCCCCGCAACCATCCTGGTATTTGGCGCGTCGATCTTTGGCACCACATCCGAGACGCATCTCTCGTTCTTTGATATTTCCATGCTGGGCGGTCTTCCCAACATGCACTACTTGGCGCCGGCCTGCATGGAGGAATATCTGTCCATGCTGAGCTGGTCGCTCGATCACCGCGAGCATCCTGTGGCGATTCGCGTGCCCGGCATTGGCCTGGTAAGCCGCCCCGACTTGGCGCCTGCCGAGGACGCCGATTACGGTGTCGCGCGCTACAACGTGGTGCGCCAGGGCCGCGACGTGGCCGTGCTCGCGCTCGGCGATTTCTTTGAGCTGGGCGAGCACGTGGCAAATCGCTTGGCTGCCGAGTACGGCATCGAGGCCACGCTCGTCAACCCTCGCTTTGCAACCAAGCTTGACCGCGAGTTCCTCGACAGCCTTGCCGCCGAGCATCGCGTTGTCGTCACCCTCGAGGACGGCATCTTGGACGGTGGCTGGGGCGAGCGTGTCGCGTGCTACTTGGCCTGCACGCCCGTGCGCACGCGCACTTTTGGCATCGCCAAGGGCTTCCCCGACCGCTACGACCCCAACGAGTTGCTCGCTCAGAACGGCATGACGGTCGAGAACATGGCCGCCGAGGCCGTAAGGCTACTCAACGAGTAAAAAACCTCCGCAAGGGAAGCACCCCTGCGGAAGTTTTTATTTTTGAGCTCAACTATCTCAATCTGTAACATCTAGGGCCCGAATTCCCGTCTAACTGTTACAGATCTAGATAAGACGTCTTAGTTCCAAACCTTTGTCTCGATCTGTAACAGATAGAGACCTTTTGGCCGTCTACCTATTACAGATCGAGACATTCGAATTCCCCTGAAGAGAAAATCTCAATCTGTAACAGTTACTCGGCAAAAATGGCTGCAGATGTTACAGATTGAGACAAAGCAGCGAGACAGGCCACCACATCTGCAAGAACCACCACAAAGGTGCCTGTCCCTTTTTGGTAGGAAGAATTACCCATAAGGTAAGTATGTTTCTGAGTTATTTCGTGTTGACCCATTTGAGCGCGATAGGGTATAACTCTACTCAACCGCTAGGGATTTTATTGAGAAAGGTGTTCTACCATGAGCAAGAACCTCTCCCAGCAGGTCGTTCTCGACCGCCGCGGCTTCGTTGCCGCCACCTTCGCAACCGTCGCCGGCCTTGGTCTTGCCGGCTGCTCCGACACCAGTGCCGAGGCCGACAAGGGTTCCGCCGGTTCCTCCAAGAGCTCCGAGGATACCGAGGTTTCCGCCACGCTCGACGCCAAGGCATTCGACAAGCTCGTCAACGACGGCCCCAAGGCCGATGATGACGCCATCGCCGCCAGCACCTGGGCTACGGCCGTCAAGGCTGCCGGCGTCTTTACGATCGGTGGCGTCCAGACCTCCACGCTCTTCTCCCTCCTCAACGAGAAGGACGGTCAGACCCGCGGCTTCGACGCCGGTATCGCACAGCTCCTGTCCAACTACATTCTGGGCGAGAACAAGGTCGAGATCACCCAGGTGACCTCGGACACGCGCGAGTCCGTCCTGCAGAACGGCCAGGTCGACGCTGTCTTTGCCACCTACACCATCACTGACGAGCGCAAGAAGCTCGTCTCCTTCGCCGGTCCCTA
Source organism: uncultured Collinsella sp. (assembly GCA_900551205.1). Classification (GTDB taxonomy): domain Bacteria; phylum Actinomycetota; class Coriobacteriia; order Coriobacteriales; family Coriobacteriaceae; genus Collinsella. The sequence continues at coordinate 1,781 of URUW01000016.1, forward strand.
CTACTACACCCAGCAGGCCATCCTGGTGCTCGCCGACAACGACGACATCAAGAGCGTCGACGACCTGGCCGACAAGAACGTCGCCGTCCAGTCCGGCTCCAACGGCCCCGCCATCCTGGAGGAGTTCGCCCCCAAGGCCAGCCAACAGGAGTTCAAGACCGACGAGGAGGCCCGCCAGGCACTTCAGCAGGGCCGCGTTGACGCCTACGTCATCGACAACAACATGCAGCAGAGCGCCCTGGTCCGCGAGCCCGGCAAGTACAAGATTGCCGGCAAGCCCTTCGGCAGCAAGGAGCCCTACGGCATCGGCCTGCCGCTCGATTCCGACGGTGTCGCCTTTGTCAACGACTTCCTTAAGAAGATCGAGGATGACGGCACCTGGACCGAGCTGTGGCAGATCTGCATTGGCGACCGTACGGGCGACACCAATGTTCCCGAGCTGCCCGAGATCGGCGCCTAGGCAGCGAGCCTAGTAACGGCCGCTACGAAACCATACGGAAACGCACGATGTGCTTTATTGCGCTAAACTGTTTCCTCACTGAGTTGTCGGGGCTTCCGTACACACGGGAGCCCCTTTCCTTACCGGCGGGAGGTCCGCATGAGTCTCTCCGAGCTCTGGTCGCTCTATGGCCAGAACTATATCGACGCGCTGCTAGCAACCTGGGGCATGACGCTTGAGTCGTTTGCCATCGCCATGGTGCTGGCCGTCGCCGTCACCGTGATGCGCGTGTCGCCGCTCAAGCCGCTGCGCGTCTTTGGCGACCTGTATGTCCAGGTCTTCCGTAACATCCCCGGCATCGCGCTGCTCATTATCGTCGTCTACGCGCTGCCGCCGCTCAAGGTCGTCCTGCCCTACCGCACCTGCGTCATCGTCGCCACAGTGCTCTTGGGTTCTGCCTTTGGCTCCGAGAACTTTATGAGCGGCATCAACACCGTCGGTGTCGGCCAGGTGGAAGCCGCCCGCTCGCTGGGCATGAGCTTCAGCCGTATCCTCGCCAAGATCGTGATTCCGCAGGCGCTGCGCTCGAGCGTGCTGCCCATGACCAACCTCTTTATCGCCGTCATGCTCACCACCGCGCTCGGCAGTCAGGTGCCGCTTAAACCGCAGGAGCTCACCGGCGTGGTGAGCTACATCAACACGCGCTCGCTCGGCGGCGTCGCCGCGTTCTTCATCTCGGCGCTCGGCTACCTGGGCACGGCCTTTGTGGTGAGCCACATTGGCAACTATATCGATAAGAAGGTGAGGATCCTCCGATGAGCAAGCACTCCACCTCTGCGCTCACCATGCGCGATGCGCTCTACGAGGCTCCCGGCCCCAAGATGCGCGCCAAGATTCGCGTCGGCACCGCCATCTCACTTGTTGCCGTGGCCGCGCTCATCGCTCTGGTACTGCAGCGCTTTTACGTGACCGGCCAGCTTTCGGTCCATTACTGGTACTTCTTTACGCACCTCACCACCTGGAAGTTCCTGCTTGCCGGTTTTGAGGGCACCGTTAAAGTCGCACTCACCGCCGGCGTCATTGCGCTGGTACTGGGCTTAGCCCTTATGCTCGGCCGCACCAGCGACATTAAGCCGCTGCAGCTGGTCTGCCGCGTGCTCACCGATTTCTTCCGTGGCGTGCCGAGCCTTCTGTTCATCTACTTCTTCTTTTTGGTGCTGCCCCAGTACAAGATCGCACTGCCGTCGTTTTGGATGCTCACGCTTCCCGTCGCGCTCGCTGCGGCCGGCGTACTGGCCGAGATCTTCCGTGCCGGCGTCAATGCCGTGCCGCGCGGCCAGGTCGAGGCCGCCCAGGCGCTCGGTCTCTCCAAGGCTAAAATCACCTTTAAAATCGTGCTGCCGCAGGCCATTCGGTTTATCATTCCGTCGTTGATTTCGCAGCTTGTGGTCGTCGTCAAAGACACCACCGTCGCCTACGTGGTGAGCTACCCCGACCTTATGCAAAACGCCCGCGTGCTCATTACCAACTACGACGCCCTCGTGTCGGTCTACCTAGTGATCGCGGTCATTTATATCCTCATCAACGTCGCAATCAACAAGGCCGCTGTCTACGTTTCGCGCAAGACCGGCGCGACCATCATTCGCTAACGATTTACCATTTCGAGTCATAAGGAGCCGAGCACCATGGCACAGAGCACTTCTTCTACCGGTAATCAGCCGCTGATCGAGCTCAAGCACGTCGATAAGCACTATGGCGATCTGCACGTCCTCAACGACATCAATCTCTCGGTCGACCGCGGCGAAGTCGTCGTCGTGATCGGCCCCTCGGGCTCGGGCAAGTCGACCATGTGCCGAACCATCAACCGCCTGGAAACCATCGACTCGGGCGAGATCCTCATCGAGGGCGAGCCTCTGCCGCAGGAAGGCAAGGATCTTGCCCGCATGCGCGCCGAGCTGGGCATGGTGTTTCAGCAGTTCAACCTGTTCGCGCATATGACGGTGCTGCAGAACGTCATGCTGGGGCCGGTCGACGTGCTGGGCGTGTCCAAGGAGGAAGCTCGTGAGCGCGCCATGGACCTGCTGAGCCGCGTGGGCGTTGCCGAACAGGCCGACAAGGTGCCCGCTCAGCTCTCGGGCGGCCAGCAGCAGCGCGTGGCCATTGCCCGCTCGCTCGCCATGCAGCCCAAGGCCATGCTCTTCGACGAGCCCACGAGTGCCCTTGACCCCGAGATGATCAACGAGGTGCTCGAGGTCATGGTCCGCCTGGCCCAGCAGGGCATGACGATGATCGTCATTACGCACGAGATGAACTTCGCCAGCCGCGTTGCCGACCGCGTCGTGTTTATGGCCGACGGCCAGATCGTGGAAACCGGCACGCCCGACGAGTTCTTCGACCACCCCAAGACCCAGCGCGCCCAGGACTTCCTCAACTCCATCAAGGGCCACTAACCAGACCGCCCACCCGCCAGCCATGCCCATCCAAACTCGAAAGTTACACCTATGATCGGAACCCACACCTCATCGTCCTACACTCCGCACGTCGACGTCGACCCCGCTGACCGCCCGCTTATCCTGGTAGCACCACGCTGGGAAGAAGCGAAGCCCTATTTGAGCGAGACGCTCTCCCCCAACGAGGAGATTGCGAGCGTATTTGTCGACGCCATTCTTGCCGCCGGCGGTCTGCCGCTGCAGATGTCCATTACCGAAGACGTCGACGTTATCCGTCATTACGTGGAAATCGCCGACGGCATCGCCATTCCCGGCGGCCCCGATGTCAATCCCAAACGTTGGGGCGATGATCGACCCTACGACCCCACCCTCTGCTGCGAGATCCGCGATAGTTTTGAGTTTAAGCTGGTCAGCGAGGTGCTCCGTGCCAAAAAGCCGCTCTTTACCACCTGCCGCGGCACGCAACTGCTCAACGTCGCCACCGGCGGCACCCTGTGCATGGACGTGCCGAGCCTGGGCGCGCGCGAGGGCCGCACGCAGTGGCGCCATACCCACGTGCTCAACGACCCTGTGCATCCTGTCGAGGTCGTGCCGGGCTCGCTGCTGGAGCGCGCGGTTGGCGGGCACAGGCTGATCCAGACCAACTCCGCACATCACTGCTGCGTCGATCGTCTGGGTAAGAGCACGCGCTTGGTCGCCAAGGCAACCGACGGCGTTCCCGAGTGCATCGAAGTCGAAGGCCAGCCGTTCTGTCTGGGTGTGCAATGGCATCCCGAGTACACCTGGCAGACGCTCGAGACCGACTTTAACCTGTGGAAGTCGTTTGTCGAGGCGGCGGCCAAGGTAAAGCAGACCCGCTAGTTCGCGAACCGCATAACAGATAAGGGCGCCCCGCCGGCCACATGGTCCGACGGGGCGCCCTTTTGCCTATACGCGACAGGCGCGCAGCCCAAGGCTCGCAAGCTCTTATTCGGCCGTCTCGCGCAGGGCCGACATCGTAGCCGCATATTGCTGCTGCAGCGCATGCATCCCCTCGCGAGCGCCGTCAACGGCATCGGCGCCGCGCAGCGCCTCGGTCACCACGACCGCCGGCTCGTACAGATTATCGAATCCCAGGTTCTGGCTCACGCCCTTGAGCGTGTGCGCTGCCATAAACGCACCTTCGGCGTCTCCCGCCGCCATGGCGGCCTCCAGCTTGTCCATGCTCTCGTCATCCAAAAACTTGAGGGCAAAGCGGGCGAGCATTTCCTCGCCCATCAGCCGAGCGCACGCGTCATCATAATTGGCGCCGATCTTCTCATACGCCTCACGCATGGAAATCATGGATTAAAAACTCCTTTGGTCAAACTAAATCGTGGGAAACGCGACAACGTCGGCGGGGCGTGCCAACGTCTCGGCAATTTGGTCTTGCACCTCAAGCAGACAATCGAGCAGCAGCGGGTTAAAGGTGCCGCACTTACCGTCCAGGATCATCTGAATTGCCTCCTTGTGCGGGATAGCGTCCTTGTACACGCGCACGCTCGTCAGAGCATCGTACACGTCGGCCACCGAAACCACCTGTGCGGCAATGGGAATTTCGTCGCCCTTAAGGCCATCGGGATAACCCTTGCCGTCCCAGCGCTCGTGATGCCAACGCGCAATCTGGTACGCATATTCCATAAGCGCATTGCCGGCGTGATGGCTACCCAGCTCAAGCAGCATGTCGGCGCCGATCGTGGTATGCGTCTTCATAATCTCGAACTCCTCGGACGTAAGGCGCCCGGGTTTGTTGAGAATCGCATCGTCAATCGACATCTTGCCGATATCGTGCAGCGCCGAAGCCAGGGCAATCGTGGAGCGCTCCTCATTGTCAAGGGAAATGGTGTCGCTACGCTGGACCAGACAGCCAAGCAGCAGCTCGGTCAGCTTTTCGATGTTCGTAACGTGCCTGCCGCTCTCGCCGTTGCGAAGCTCCATGACGCCAGCCATGATGTCGATGAGCATGCGACTGTTCTTGACACGCTCGTTGTACTGCTGGGACAGCAGGCTCGTCAGACGGCGCTGTTTGGCGTATAGGCGGATGGTGTTGCTTACACGGCGGCGCACGACACGGGAGTCAAACGGGCGGTTGATATAGTCCGAGGCGCCCAGCTCGTACGCGCGCAGAACCATATCATCGGAATCTTCGCTCGAAATCATGATGACAGGCAGATTGTCACTAACCGATCGGCGCGACAGACCGGCCAGCACCTCAAAGCCGCTTATGCCCGGCATGACAATATCCAGCAGCACGAGCGACAACTCATCACCATAGCGGTCGACCATGTCGAGCGCCGTACGACCGTTGTCGGCCTCGAGGATGCAATACTCGTCCTTGAGCATCTCGCTGAGAATGACTCGGTTCATCTCGGAGTCATCGACAATAAGTACCAAAGGCTTTTCGCTTTGGAAGGCCTCGATGGAATCGGCATCGGTCACGACCGTACCGGCTTTTGCCTTAGCGCGGCTCAGTAACTGGACAGCGCGGCCAACGCCCTCATCGACCGTCTCGCCATGAATGCGAACGCCACCAACACATGCCGTCAAGCTCACGTACTCATGGCCCGGAATAATCGTGGAACGAACGGCATCGGACACCTGATGCAGGCGACGGGTGAAGTCATCGGAGGGAATATTGGGCATGACAACCACAAACTTGTCGCAGCCATAGCGCACAAGCTCGTCAGTCGAACGGATTCCGCTGCGCATGGCTGTCGCCACGGCACCGAGCGCAAGGTCGCCGGCATGACGGCCACACGTATCGTTGAAGACCTTAAAATCATCAAGGTCGATCATCGCAACGCCGGCATTCATGCGGGCGCTACGGAGCTTTTCCTCGTAATATCGGCGATTGTGCACGCTCGTCAGCACGTCGGTGTAGACAAGGTCCTCTTTTGCAGCCTCTTGCCCATCGATCGGACGCACCATCAGCAGGACATGAGGCTCGCCCTCGACCTTCAGAGGGCGCAGATGGGCGCGGTACTCAACGCCATCGTTGAGCAGTTGCTCCGACACCTCATCGGAATCTGTCAAGGCCTCAAGACTTGCCTGGCGCAAACAAGGGCAGCGATCACCGGCGAGCAGGCAGTTAGGCTCGCTCTTAATCTGATCGGCCGACAGCAAACGTACCACGGGGTAGGTCTTCGCGACACGGGCGACCTCGGTGGCAGCCTCCTCGTCGGTTAGATTGACCTCGTGATTATTGAGCATATGGGGGCCTTTCGATAGCTTCGCATGGTAGCGGTGGGTTCCAAATGTTACAAGGGTAACACCTTGCCGATGCAGGTAAGCACGTGAATGCTGTTACATTTTTATGAGTTGGCAGACGGCGCGATTGAAGCCGCAGACGTGAGGTTTTAAGCATATTTGTTAACAAGGCCGAAACGTTTGCGGGTGAAGTCTGCTTTGGCTATTGCGGGTGTTAGAGCCCCAGGATGCCAAGGACAGTCTGGGCAGCCGCTCCCGGGCGATCGCGCAGGCCGTTGTGCGCGCCGGGAACCATTACGAGTGGAAAGTCCAAAAGCTCAGCCGCCACCCTTGTGCCCGCCTCGCGAGGCGTGCCAATCGAGAGCTCGCCCAGGAGCACGGCGGCCACCGTTTTCGACGCACGAACGCTATCCCAATCGGGAACGCAGGTCATAGTAATCCCGTATTCGTTTGCCATGAAGCTGCGGCCGTTGCGCAGGGCATGCTTGGCTTCTGCCTCGGTTAACTTGGGGGCCTCAGGGTCCGAATCGCCGATGGCGCCCAGGAAGGCCCGTAATGCCCTGGAGACCTTTCCCGCGGCGATCATCTCGAGCAAAACCGGGGCCGCGCCCAGACCGGCACCCTCATCCGTCACGGCGGGTTCATGCAGAATCGCACGCGAGATTATGGTGGGGTTTGCACGGAGAAGCTCCAGCGTCACCAGCGTACCGGCACTGTGCGCGAGCACGTTTGCCGGAGTGCCAATATGCTCGATAACGGCCTGCAGGTCCGCGGCCTGGACGGCGAGGTCGTAGCGTCCGTCTGCAGCGTCGCCGCTCTCGCCGCAACCGCGCCGGTCGTAGGTAATGACGCGATAGTCACAGGCGAGCTCGCGGGCGATGGCGTCAAAAAAGACGCCGTCGACGCAGGCACCGTGCACGCAAACCAAGGCGGGTGCGTCGGACGATACAACCGGGCCGGCATACTCGCGGCAGGCGATCGTAGTGCCCGCATTCTCGACCGTAAAATCCATACTGTGTTCCCATCGTCAACACCACCAGGCCGTGCCGGGGTGCGGCTTGGTCAGATGGCGTCATTTTGTGTGTACATGAATGCGTCTACTGTACCCAGCTCGCACCCTTTCATGACAGGGTTTCGAAAACTCGCCCGATTGCAAGGTTTCTGCCTAAACAACAGCGCCCAAACCCGCAACCCACATGAAGGCCGATGCTATGCTTAAGCTCAACTGTCCCAAGGAGCATATGCCTATGTCTACGTTTTTAAATGCCAGCCCCATCTTTGGGCCCGTTCGCAGCCGTCGCCTGGGCCTTTCGCTCGGCGTCAACATGATGCCGGCCAGCGGCAAAATCTGCACGTTCGACTGCATTTACTGCGAAAACGGTCTCAACGCTGAGCGCCCCTGCCATGAGCCGTACAACATAGCTGCCGTGGCACTCGACGCGCTCGAGGTAAAGCTGCGCGAGATGGCAGCCGAGGGCGAGCTCCCCGATGTAATCACCTTCGCAGGCAACGGCGAGCCCACCGCCGCACCGGAGTTTCCGCAGGCCATCGCCGGCGCCGTCGCGCTGCGCGACGAGCTGGCCCCAAACACCAAGATTGCCGTGCTTTCCAATGGCACGCGCGCCGACCGTCCCCAGGTACACGATGCGCTCATGATGGTCGACGACAACATCCTCAAGCTCGATACGGTCGACCCGGCTTTTATCCAGCTGCTCGACCAGCCCGTTGGCCCCTACGATGTAGAGCACCAGATCGAAACGTTCGCGAGCTTTAACGGTCATGTCATTATCCAGACGATGTTTTTGAGCGGTGAGTACCGGGGCAAGTCTCTCGATAACACCGGCGAGGAGTACGTTGGCCCTTGGCTCTCGGCGCTCGAGCGCATTCGCCCACAGGAGGCGACCATTTACACGGTGGCGCGCGAAACACCGGTCGCCGGCCTTGCTAAAGCGGCGCCCGAGGTGCTCGACAAGATTGCTGCACGCGTGCGCGCCCTCGGCATCCCCTGCCAGGTGAGCTACTAGCAAAACCACGCAGCAGCTATCACTCGCCATCCCGCCCCATCAGTTGCGGTGATATAGTTCCTATTTGTGCTGTTAAACCGCTTAAATCGGAACTATATCACCGCAACTTTTATAGACGCGTGGGTGGGCTATACTAGCTGCGGATGAAAGGAAGTTAGCCATGTTTGACAAAGGACCCGTGCCCGGCCGCAACGACGCTTGCTGGTGCGGCAGCGGCAAAAAATATAAGAAATGCCATAGCACCTTTGATGAGCGCCTCGAGCGCTTGTGGGAAGAGGGCTGGGAGGCTCTGCCCCGCACGCTCTACAAGACGCCCGCCGATATCGAGGGCATCAAGCGCTCGGCCGCCATCAACGTGGGCGTGCTCGACTACGTAGGTGAGCACATCGCCGCAGGCATGACCACCAACCAGATCGACCAGATGATCTACGACTACACCGTCGAGCACGGCGGCACGCCGGCAGACCTCAACTACGAGGGCTACCCCAAGAGCGTATGCACCTCGATCAACGACGTTGTCTGTCACGGCATCCCCTGCGATACGGACGTGCTGCACGAGGGCGACATCATCAACGTCGACTGCTCCACGATTCTTGACGGCTACTTTAGCGATTCGAGCCGCATGTTCTGCATCGGCGAGGTCTCTGCCGAGCGCCAGCGCCTGGTCGAGGTCACCCGCGCCAGCGTGGAAGCGGGCTTGGCAGCCGTCAAGCCATGGCTGCCGCTCTCCGTTATGGCCGAAGCCGTGCAAAAGACGGTCGAGGACGCCGGCTTTAGCGTGGTGCGCGAGTACGGCGGACACGGCATTGGCAAGGAGTTCCACGAGGACCCGTTTGTAGGCTTTACCACCGAGGCGCCCGATGTGGACACCATCATGGCCCCGGGTATGGTCTTTACCATCGAGCCCATGGTCAACGCCGGAGCGCCCGACATCAAGATTAGCAAGGGTGACGGTTGGTGCGTGCGCACCAAGGACGGCAGCGATTCGGCTCAGTGCGAGGTACAGCTCGTGGTGACCGAGGACGGCTACGAGCTGCTGAGCTGGTAGCCGCAGATGCGCCGGATGCTGACGGGCACGCTCGTCTTGCATCCGGCGTTTTATTTGAACGTTTTGCCTGATAAAACCTGCCAAAATAAACCTGTCCCTTTTTGGCAGGCTGAGCGGAGATGACTGCTTGTGAACATCCTGGTTTTGCTGCCCGTCAACGACCGCCATCGCGCAATTCTTGAGTCGAGTGCTCCGGGCGAGGACTTTATCTACACGAGCTCCGACGCCATCACGCGTGAGCAGGTCGCCAACGCCGACGTAATCTTGGGCAACATAGACCCTGCCTTGCTTACCGCATGCGAGCATCTCCAGCTGCTGCAATTGCAGACCGCCGGCTATGACGATTACTTGGCCGCCGGCACCGTGCCGGCTGAAGCCAAGCTGTCTTGCTCGATCGGCGCCTACGGCCAGGCCGTGAGCGAGCACATGTTTGCCATGGTCCTTTCCATGATGAAGCGCCTGCCCGGCTATCACGACTTGCAGCGCGAGCATCGCTGGGAGGATTTGGGGCCGGTTACCTCGCTCAAAAATGCCAACGTGCTGGTGCTGGGCGCGGGCGACATTGGCGGCCACTTTGCCACGCTCTGCCGCAACATGGGCGCGCACGTCCGCGGCATCAAGCGCCATCCACTCGTCTACCCCATTGTGTTTGAGGACATGGACGGCATGGACGCCCTACCTGAGTGCCTGGCAGAGGCAGACATCGTCGCATCCTTTATGCCGAGCACACCCGAGACCCGCGGCCTGGCGAACGCCGAGTTCTTCGCCGCGATGAAGCCGGGCGCCTTCTTTGCCAACGGCGGCCGCGGCGACCTTGTGGTCGCCGACGACTTGGTTGCCGCCTTGGAGTCGGGACATCTCGCCGGCGCCGCGGTCGACGTCACCGACCCCGAGCCCCTGCCCGCGACAAGCCCGCTGTGGGATGCGCCCAACATGCTCATCACACCGCATATCTCGGGCTGGTTCCACTTGGAGGCCACGCTCAACAATGTGGTCGACATTGCCGCGGAGAACTTGCGTCATCTGCAAGCGGGTGAGACGCTCCGCCGTTGGATCGAACACTAAGAATTACGCCGTTTTACAAACGGCGTAATGAGCCGACGCTGCGAGCCCGCCGTTTGGCCAACCTGCGGCGCTTTGCTGGCGCGGCCCTACCTGTGGGCTCTCGCTGACCATTATTCGACCAAAGGGGTCTAGCGCTATTTAAGCGTTGTTAGATAGCTTCTTGCATCTTCTACGTTCATTGCTGCGACGGGCGCATGCGAAGAGAGCTTGACATCGTTGGTGACCAGTAAATCTGCTTGGGCGCGTATCGCTGCCGCAATGATTAAATCGTCTTCGTAATCGCTATGGAGCTCACGCTGCCTGCTCGCCATCCATATATCGCTCAGGTCACAGGGCACTGGCGTGGCAAGCTGCGACAGCACGCTAAGACAATCCCATGCAAGCGATGTCGCTGCCGTAGCGGCATACTGGGAAAGCGAACCGTGCTCTCGTCGATACCATGCCTTATGTTCGCTTGAAATCAAATAGAACAGGTCTTTGGACGATGCCGCCGCATACAGCAAATCCACCTGCGCCGTGCATGCATCGCGTAAAAACTCGATCGCCACCGAACGACCACGTCGTGAGGGAATGAAGTAATCGAGCCACACGTTGGTGTCAACCAAGATGCGCTTTGGAGCCTCACTCATAGAGCCAGCTCATCTCCTCGCCGTAGCGATCCGCATAGGCATTCCGTTTGAGCTCTTCGTCGTCCGATGGCTGAGCCTTGACCATATCGATTCCCGACTCACGGCAAGCGGTAGCGAACAGCTTCGACCCCTGATCCATAAGCTCGAGCTTACGTTTGGCGGCCTTTTCGCGCTCGCGCTGTTCCGCCCGGGCACGGCTGGGCAGCAGGATACCCTCGAGCGCACCGGGGCGATCGGCCAGCGACGCTGCAAGCTGCCAGAGCGCTCGCACCGCTTGGCTCGGCGTCATACCGGCCTTGGAGAGAGCGGCGTCCCCACTCCTTTTAAGATCGGCATCGAGACGTACGTTGATCTGAGCGGCTGTTGTGGTCATGACCCCTCCTTAATACTTCAAAATATCATAAAGCTCTATGGTAGATACGTAAAGCATGTATAGCATTTATAAGCATTAGCCGTACTCTGTACACAAAAAGCCGCCGAGGCGCACTGCACCTCGGCGGCCACGTATCACCGATCTAGTTCGGTTTCACCCTTTGCATTCGCCCAGATAAAACCTGCCAAAATAAACCTGTCCCTTTTTGGCAGGTATTAGAGCTCCACGCTTTCGGCTCCGTTGATGGTCAGGTCGCGCTCGTAGAAGGCGGTGAGGGCGCGGATGGCGTACATCACGTCGCGCACGCCGCCGGTCTCGTAGCTCGAGTGCATGGCCAGCTGCGGCAGGCCCACGTCCACGGCATGCATGCTCGCCTGCATATTGGACAGATTGCCGAGCGTGGAGCCGCCGGCCATATCGCTCTTGTTGGCAAAGGCCTGCGTGGGCACGTCGGCGTCATCGCAGATAGCCTGGAACACCGCGCGGCTAAAGGCATCGGTGCAATAGTGCTGGTTGGCGGCTTCCTTGATGACGATGCCGCCGTTAAGCACAACCCGGTTGCGGGCATCGCACTTCTCGGCGTGGTTGGGGTGCACGGCATGCGCGTTGTCGCAGCTCACGAGCATCGAAGCGGCAAGTGCGCGGTGGTACGACTCGTCATCGAAGCCCAGCGACCCGTTGATGCGGCGCAGCGCGTCGGCCAAGAACGTCGACATGGCGCCCTGCTTGGTCTCGGAGCCAACCTCCTCGTTATCAAAGCAGCAAAAGACCGAAACGTCGTGCGCATTCTCGGCGCCCAAAAATGCCTGCAGCGAGGTGTAGGCGCAGGCCAGGTCGTCGAGCTTGGGCGTCGAGATAAACTCGTCAGCCCAGCCCCAAATACGTGCATCCTGACGATTGACCAGGAACAGATCGCGACCCAAAATCTGATCGGGCTCAACGTCCAGCTCGTCGGCAATCAGGGCGTCAAAATCTCCCTGCTTAAGATCACCGGCGCTGATGAGCGGGCACAGGTCGACGGCGCGATTGGGAGCAAAGCCCTCGTTAACGCCGCGGTTCATATGGATAGCAAGACTCGGAATGATAGCGACCTCGCGCTCGGTGGCGAGCAGGCGGCTCTCAATACGGTCGCCCTCGCGCACCAGCACGCGGCCCGCGAGCGCCAGCGGGCGGTCGAACCAGGTGTAGTCGATCATGCCGCCGTAGGCCTCGGTGTTCAGGCGCAGCATCTCGCCCGCACCGTCGAGCTCGGGCACGGCCTTGACCTTAAACGTCGGCGAGTCGCTGTGCGACGCCGTGAGCTGAAAATGATAGTCACCGGCAACGCCGTCCTCGCCCCACGTCGCGGCCAGGTCCTCGCCCACCTTAAAGGCAACGACGCTCGAGGTGTTGCGCTGCGTGTAATAACGCCCGCCCGGTTCGATATCCCACGCCGCATTCTCGGGCAGGTAGGTAAAGCCCGCCTCGTCGAGCTCGGCCATAATGGTCGCCGCCGTATGGAACATGCTGGGGCATGCCTCGATAAAGTCGATAAGGTCGTTGGCGGCCTCGATATCGTCGGCCGTCACATGCACGCGCTCGGGCGTTTCCTGATCCGTCATGCTCTCCCCTTTCGCTGGGTTGATGGTCCCCTCCAGCATACCCCGCCACGCCAGTGCCGCACTCTTCATTCCGTGCTTAATTCCGCACCGCTCACCAAGTTGAGCCATCATGCCCGCGCTCCTTTTGCGACAATTGCGCTAACAGGACGAGAGGAGCCGTCATGAAGCCACGTAACATTGCCATCGCCTGCGGTGTCGCGGGAGCCGCCGTCGGCCTTGCCGCTGCCACCGGCATCGTTTACCGCAAGCAAATCAAGTCCGTCGCGTCGCTCAAACGCTTGACCGACTATGCGGATGGCTATGACCTGTACGCAATCGACATCGCCTACGGCTACGATCTTGATCGCATCATCGCCGCTGGCGTGTGCGACGACCAGGCCTATATCGATGCCGTGGTGGCGCAGGTGCTGCCCGGTGCGCCGGCACATGTCCAGGCGCCCCAGTTTGCCTGCAGCGCTTTTGCCGCCGTAGATGCCGAAGGCCGCGTGCGCACCGGTCGCAATTACGACTTTAAGGACGACACCTCGGCGCTGCTGGTGCGCAATCACCCACGCGGCGGCTATGTCTCCATCGGGTTTGCCGCCCTTAACAACCTGGGCGATAACA
>URUW01000017.1 GCA_900551205.1 uncultured Collinsella sp.
TACTTTACGTGTGCCATGTCGTTGGCCGAAGCGTCTTCGGCAAGCTCTGGATCGTAGATCGAAGCCATGCGTGCGTTCGCTCCGAATCCGATGGATGCGCTGGAGAACGGCTGGCTGGAGCCCTCTCGGTACAGATCGATCGTGCCGGCGGTCAGCAAAGTGTTGCCGTCGTTTCGCACCGTGACCATGAAGGACTCGCCTGCTGCTCCGGGCACCACCGCGCCCGAGGTAGCGACCGCGCCCGTCGGAGTGGCACACGCCACCAAGGGCACTTCGATGCCGTGCAGCTCTGCCTCGCTCTTCTCCGCGCTCACAATGTGCGTGGCGAGCGCGGAGAGCATGCCTCCCGACGTCAAAAATGTCGTTATCTGATCGACGGGATGGTCCAGCTCGCACATCACGAACGGTTCCGTGAAAAGATCGCCTGCCAAGGTGCTGGCGAAGATGCGGAAGTGCTTGCCCATCACTGCTACCGGGTTGCCTTCTTCGTCGTAGGTTTGTCCCACCTTGCCGTCGGTGTTCTCTACATAGAGCACGCATCTGCCGTTGTTGCTTATGCTAAACGATGCCGGGCCACAGCCTGCGGCACCCACGGGCTGCGTTGCAAATGCCGATGCGCCTCGCGTCCAAGTAATATGCTGCAGCTGCTCGTTGACGGTGGCCAAAAAGCCCGAATGTTGTGGCCACGGCACCGCATGGGGCACCGTGGCGTCTGGTGGCATAACGCCCCAGCCCGCAATGGACTGGCCGATCACGGCGTACGATGCTCAGCCGCAACCGTCTGCGGTCTCGTACGCAACGGGCACCACCATTTTGCCGTTGATATTCTCGGGCCCGCTCAGCTCGATACTCGACGGTGCCTGCGGAAAGCGAAGAACTTGGCGGAACGTCAGGCTGTCGCCCAAATCATCTGACCACAGGGTAAAGCATTCCAGCGCAACCTCAGCCTCGCTGCCGAGCGCCTTCTCTGCGGTGGTTCCGCGGCGGTGGAGGTAGGCACCCGACAGGCGTCCGTCGACCAGCGTCTTGCCTACCGTGATGCAGGCAATGGTAGCCATCCTCCTGCAGGCGGCCGCGCGAGATGCTGCGCCACGACGTGTGCGATATCACTCGAACTCCGTCGTTGCTTATGCGCAGGCGCACAACGGACAGTATGCCGGATGTGCTCGCCGTATCGAAAAGGGTGTTGTCGCCGGCGGGGCGCTCGCCCGAGACCAGCAGCACGTAGGCGTCCTGGTTTCCCCTCTCGTCCGTATATTCCACCACGTCGAAGTCGTAATCGTATATGCCGTCGCGCTCCACGTCGCCCTCGCCAAACCCAAGGGGAAAGTCCACGGGCGTGGGGGCGGACCACGTGCCGTTTGCCCTTGTGTGCACCACCAGGCGCGAGCGGCCATTGTCGCCGTAGCACACCGAGGCGATACGGAACAGGCATTCTACGCCGGCAATCATTGCCAGCTTCATGTGGGCTTCGCTGAGCACGCCGGAAAACAGCACGTTGTCGCTCGAGGGTTTTATGCCGCCACGCTCGTCCTCCGACACGCCGGCAGAATTGGCGTTGGGGTCCGCAACGGCGTTCGTTGCCTGACCGATGTAGGTGTACTCATACATCGGCGCGGCGTTTTCGTCGTTTTCTATCAGTGCATGGACGAAATGCTCGATCTGTCCCGTGTCGTCGCTTTCTGCATCCGCCTCGAGCTCAATGCGCGTGACCGCTTGATCCCAATCGCGCACGACAGACGCGACGTTTACGGCAGTGGCCTTAACCTCGGCGCGTGCGAGCAGCTCGGCGTTGGTGACGATGGTGGCCGATGCGACAAGCTGCGGCACGCCCCCTGCCTCGGCGTTGCCGGCCGAGCCGAAGCAGGCATCCAGCGTATAAGGCGTATCCCCACCCAATGCAAGCTCAGAGCACTGGAGTACATACTGGTCGCCGTTGTTCACCGACATATTCCACGAATCGAGGAGTGTGGGCCACGATCCCGACCAAGCTTTGGTGGTCCACTTGAACATTACGAACTGGAGTATCACATCGACATCGACGTCTGCACCTACGCGTAGTCGCGGAAGCTGGTGTCCATCCGCCTTCTCGTATCCAATGAACAGCGTGAGGGATGCGGCGCCACGCACGGCGGACGAAGCGACGCCTGCAACGCCGGCTCCAAAGGTGACGGCAAGTCCGATCTGGATGGTGAACGAGCCCGACGTGTTGGAATAGTCGAGCGAAATGTTCTTGAAAAACGCCGCGCCGCTGCCGTGCGTGTGGGCGCCCACGGCGAGCGCCAGTTTTGCCAGCACCCAGGGGTTGACGTTTAGGAAAAACGGCACCGGTCCTAGGGTAAACTGCTCGGTCCAATTGAGGTCGGTTCTTACCTGGAAGAGGGCCTTAATGTTGCCGTATGCGGGGTCGTTGTTGTCACCCCAGGTTTTGCCCACCCAATCGTAGGCGAGCGAGCCGTACAGCTGTGTGGCGATATCCATCGTGAACAGCGGCGTGCAATGGTGGCGAAGGAGCTTGGTGTTTCTTGGATCGGTGCCCGAACCGGCACTCATACTTTTGTACTGATTCCACTTCCCCTCCATTTCGTTGAGGTAGCGGTTTGCCTGCTTGGCGCCCGACTCGCGCGGTGACTTCTTCCAGTACTCCGGATCCGGATTGCCCGAATCGTTCATATAGCTGGCTGGTTTGTATCCTCCGCCAAACAGCACGTATCCAGCAAACGAGAAATCGAAGAGGATCGGAAATGTGGGCATCCAGCACGTGAACTTATTACCACCGATGCCGGGAAACGATGCGGGGAAATCAAACGGAGTGATCTCTTGGTCCATAGTGGTGGGGACGATAGTGGTCGATCCGGATTCCGCCTTTGCCGCCGGCGCGGTAACAACGGCCATGGGGGAGGAGAGCGTGTAGGTTTTGCCCTGGTAGTCGAGGACAAAGCGCAGCTTGCATCCTTCTTCCAGAAGGCTCGACGTTGCATCGAGGAACTTGTCTTCGAGTGTGAACGTCGCCAGACTATCCGCGCCCGATGCGCTGGCCTTGATCTGACCAATCTGCGTGACGGTTTCGGTTGAGCTGCCCGCAGCGGGCATCACTTTATTGATATGCAATGTTGCCTGCCCGCCCTGCGGCAGATGAGCCTGCACGGTAAAAGCGTGCGTGTCGGGCTGGTCGTTTGCTGCTTCGTCCGCTGGCATTGCCATAAACGTGGCGTCGGCGTACTGGATGTCCCATTCGTCGAACGTGAGCTGGCGGAAGTACGGCTCGCCGTCGGAAAGCGGACGTGTGGGTGCGGTTATGGCGGTGCCGCCCTGGATACGCGCAAGGGGAATCTCGACATCACGGTAGCCCGCCATGCTAATGGAGATGCCGCCGTTAAAGTCGTACGCGTCAAGGAGCGTTGCCTCGTCCACGTAGCCTTCCGAAAGAGGGGCGACCTCAAAGATGGCCGTGCCTTCGTCATCGGTCGTGGCGGTTAGCTGCTTGCCTACGGCATAGCGCGATGTGAGCGTGACCTGGGCACCTGCGATGGGCGTATTCTTGTTGGCGACGTCGACCACGACCACACCAAACATGGTGCGCGAGAGAACGAGCACCTTGAAGGGGTCTTCTTCGTCGGCATAGGCCGCGGTGGGCGCGAACGGCAGCAGGAAGGCATTTTCGCTTCCCGGCACGCGAGGCAACATAATGCTCGCCAGCGAGGACGCTCCGGTAACAAGTAACGAACGGCGATCAAGCATCTTGGGCTCCCATCCCGCAAATATCGGTGGAAATAATCCAATTTTGCGAGAAGACGCTTCGTGGCGGTAGTGCCGTTCAAGGGTCAAAATGTCCAAATTGATCGAGCGAAGCGCCGGGTTCCGGAACGCGTTCGATGCGCTTGGCAGCCCGGTCGCTAACGCAACATGTGCGCGACCAGCTCGGCGCGTGTGCCGATGCCAAGCTTTGCGTATACGCCGGATAGGCGGTTTTTGACGGTGCCCGGCGATACTCCCATATGGCGTGCGATTTCGGCGTTGGTCCATCCGCGGCAGGCGAGCATGGCCATGGTGAACTCTGTGGTTGTTAAATCGTCGGCAACGTCCTCGCCCGAATCGGGGTTGTGGATGCGCCGCCAGCCGTAGCTGAAGTGGTACGTGATCTCGATGATGCGTGCGAAGTCGTCAGGGTATTGCGTTTTTAGGCATGCCTCGATGAGCCCCTGCAAAAGGCCATGGTGTTCGCCGATGAGTTCGATAAGGCCGTCGGGACGCGCAATGTTCCAAGCAGCTCCGAAATGCGTCCTTGCAGCGTCGACGTCTTTGAGACTCATGCAGGCCATGGAAGCTGCCAGGTGCAGGAACAGTTCCGAGATGGGATAGCTTCCCTGTTTCATGATCAGGGCGTTTTCCGCCATGCCCAGACTGCGGCCATATTCGCCGCGCAGGTACAGGGCATGCGCCATCACGTAGCTGGCGAACAGTCGCAGGCCTTCGGGCAGATGCGCCGCAAGCGGATAAAACTCTTCGGCAGAATACGGGGAAGGCAAGTGCAGCAGGACGCTCGCGGCCGAGGCGAACAGGATATGCGTGGCGTGGACGGCGGGTGATTCCTCGTCGGCCGGCGTATCGAGGATGCCCGCAAGGCAACGGCGGGCATCGGCGATACGGTTGAGCGACAGACTGGCATATCCGCAGATAAAGCATGCGGAATAGCGCAGTGCGGGATCGGTGGCGTCAAGATAGGGGCGCGCCGTCTTGGCAGCAAGGGTGGCCTGTCCGCGAAAGTACAGCGCTTCTGCCGTGGCAATGGCGCGCGAATCGGGGTCGGAAATGCCTGCAACCGCAGCGTCCATCTGCCCCGGCACAAAGGCAGTGCACATCAACGGCATGGGAACGCATGGGTAGCCATCGCAGTCCATCTTCCATCTCCCAACAGCTGGCAACAATAGCAGCAATTGTACTCCTGTTGCTCGGGACTTGAATTTGTGGGTATCGCCTACGATTGTGCCGAACGTATAAAGGAAGAGTCTATTGGCGATGCTCCCAAGGTGGCTACCGAAGCCTAGCTGACCTCGACATTAGGAAAAAATACCACCCCTGTAAAAAGCTCTGTCGCAGCGATGGGAAACGCATCTCGTTCTGCATATAATGAGGTCATGTGACGGTGCGTTTGCATACGTGTAACGCATTCCCATCGAACCGAAAAGGAGCTCTGCATGGATCCCAACAAGCGTCCCGACGACATGGTGCGTATCACCACTCCCGAACTTGCCCAGGCGTTCATCGAAGAGCAGGTCGCTGCAATCCGCGAGCAGATCGGCGACAAGAAGGTCCTGCTGGCCCTTTCGGGCGGCGTTGACAGCTCGGTTGTCGCGGCCTTGCTCATCAAGGCCATCGGCAAGCAACTCATCTGCGTGCACGTGAACCACGGCCTGATGCGCAAGGGCGAGAGCGAGCAGGTCGTCGACGTCTTCAAGAACCAGATGGACGCCAACCTGGTCTATGTTGACGCGACTG
Source organism: uncultured Collinsella sp. (assembly GCA_900551205.1). Lineage (GTDB taxonomy): Bacteria > Actinomycetota > Coriobacteriia > Coriobacteriales > Coriobacteriaceae > Collinsella. Next base: position 5,500 of record URUW01000017.1, read on the forward strand.
ATCGCTTCCTGGATAAGCTCGTGGACGTCGAGGAGCCCGAGGCCAAGCGTAAGATTATCGGCGCCGAGTTCATTCGCGTGTTCGAGGAGGAGGCCCGCAAGGTTGGCGACGAGGTTAGCTTCCTCGCCCAGGGCACCATCTATCCCGACATCCTGGAGTCCCAGGATGGCGTGAAGGCTCACCACAACGTGGGCGGCCTGCCCGATGACCTGCAGTTTGAGCTCTGCGAGCCCGTCAAGCTGCTGTACAAGGACGAGGTGCGCGTCGTGGGCCGCGAGCTCGGCCTGCCCGAGAACATGGTTGAGCGTCAGCCGTTCCCCGGTCCTGGCCTGGGCGTCCGCTGCCTTGGCGCCATCACCCGCGACCGTCTTGAGGCGCTGCGCGAAGCCGACGCCATCGTGCGCGAGGAGATCGACAAGGCAGGTCTGACCATCTGGCAGTATTTTGCCGTCGTGCCCGACTTCCGCGCCACCGGCGTGCGCGAGGGTAAGCGCGCCTACGACTGGCCCTGCATCATCCGCTGCATCAACACCGTTGACGTCATGACCGCCGAGGTGCCCGAGCTCGACTGGGCGCTGCTCAAGCGTATTACCGCTCGCGTCACCGCCGAGGTTCCCGGCATCTGCCGAGTGTGCTACGACCTCACGCCGAAGCCCGTCGGCACGGTCGAGTGGGAGTAAGCTAACTCAGCTGGTAGGCGACGAGAACTAGCAGATGTGACAAAGGGACAGTCCCTTTGTCACATCCTCGATATTATGTGCGGGATGGTACGCCACGCGGCGTGCCATCCCGTTCGTTATTTTAATGAGCCGAGTGCGCGAGTGGGAAGAGTCACGAGCATGGTCGTTCCGCGCTCCGAGCTCTTTTCGACCTCGATGGAGCCGCCGTGAAGTGCGGCGATCTCCCAGACCAGCGCAAGCCCCAGCCCCACGCCGCCGTATGCCCTGCTGCGCGATTTGTCGACGCGATAGAAGGGCTGAAAGATGCTCGTCTGGTATTGCTCGGGAATGCCCGGCCCCTGGTCGCGCACGCGTAGCAGCACGCGGTCGCCTTCGGCGCAGGCGTTGATTTGCACGGTCGAGTTGGGCGCGCTATAGCGTATGGCGTTTTCGGTCAAGTTGAACAGCAACCGATAGATCAGCGTGTCGCTGCCGATCGTTTGCGCGTCGCCCTCACTTGTAAGCGTGATGTCTTTTTGCTCGGCAAGGGGTGCCAGGTCCGTGAGCACTTCTTCGATCATCGGCGCTAGGTCAATCACATCGTTGCAAGGGACACTGCGCAGCTCGCTCATCTCGAGCAGGGTCTTTGTCATGTGCGTCATTCGCTCGGTCTGCTCCTGCAGCAGCCCGAGCAGGCTCGCTGTATCGGCGTCGACGTCGGGGTGCTCGGCGCAAAACAGCTCGACCTGGGCCTGCATGAGCGCAAGTGGCGTGCGCAGCTCGTGCGCCGCATTGCCCGTAAACTGTCTTTGTGCGGAAAATCCCTCGTCAAGGCGGGCAATCATGTCGTTAAACGACGCGCTGCAGCGCCTGAGTTCAGAGGGCACGTCCTCGCTGATTTTTGTGTCGGCGAGGTTGTCGGGCCGCACGCTCTCGACTTGCGTCGCAAAGAAGCGCAACGGCCGCAGCGCATGTCCGCTTACAAAGTAGGCCAGCACGCCGCCGAGCAGCGTCACCGCCGCAGTTATATACCAGCTCGTCGCGCCAAACGATTCTTGGGCGTCGTTCACGACGATGGTCAGCGCGTCGTCGAGCTCTTTGTTTGTCGGGTCAAATGAGCTGGGCGAGGCCGCCTCCACCTTGCTGTGCGCCGACGCTTCTGCACCAATCGAGTCCATGTAGCGCATGCCGGAGTAGCCAACCAGGCAATTCATAAGTACGCAGGTCGAACATATCAGCAGTGCCGTCATCAACGTGATGCGCCACTGCAGCGACAACCGCTTCATTTGCCATCCTCCATAACGTAGCCTTCGCCGATTCGGTTGCGGATGGGGTCGTGCCCCAACGCGCCGCGCAGCTTTTTGCGCAGCGACGAGATGTGCACGCGGGTCGCGTTGCTAAAGCTGTTGACGCTGCTGTCCCATACGTGGTCGATGAGCTCCTCCTGGCTCACCGGCCGCCCCTGGTTAAGCATCAGGTATTCCAAGATGCCGGTCTCCTTGCGCGTGAGGGACAGGATCTCGTCGCCCACTGTGGCGAGGCGCGCCTTGGTGTCAAAGCTCAGCGATCCACAGGTTAGAACAACGTCGCTTTGTGTAAAGCGTCTGAGGGTAAGGCTGCGAATCCTTGCCGCAAGCTCGTCAAGATGAAACGGCTTGGTGAGGTAGTCGTTGGCGCCCGCATCGAGCCCCGCTACCTTGTCGGAGACCTCGCCACGTGCCGAGAGCACAAGCACCTTGGTCTCACAATCAGCTGTCCTGAGTTGCCTGAGCACGGTCATGCCGTCGACATGGGGGAGATTGAGGTCGAGCACGACAAGATCAAAGGTCTCGACATCGAGCAGATCGAGGGCCTGCTGCCCGTCGTAGCAGCAGTCGACGCTATAGGCCAAGTTGCGCAGGCTGCGTGCGATCGCATCGCACAGCGCCCGCTCGTCCTCGATGACCAAGATGCGCATAACGTTCTCCTTGCATAATCATTCACGCTTAACACGGATTTTATAGTCGGTATGGTCCAATGGGTCGCGAAACGAAAGGAGTGGTCAGATTGTTCAAAGCGATTAAGCCTGTGGCGCAGGTGGCTTTGCTGATCGTTGGGGTAGCCATGGTTGGCTTTGGAATTATGCGCGGCGAGGCAGATGCCGTGCTGGCCAAGGCAATCAGGCTGTGCTTGGAGTGTATCGGAATTGGATAAAAGAAAAAACACTGCATCGCATCTTTTAGCGCGATTTCGTGGATTGATTCAGGCGGCGGCGACGCTTGCGACCAATATTCACCTGCCTAACTTTGCCAAGGGCGGCATCTACCAGGGAGCGGGCAAAGCCGTCTGCGTGCCGGGCCTCAACTGCTACTCGTGTCCAGCGGCCTCGGGTGCGTGCCCCATCGGGTCGTTTCAGTCGGTGGGCTCGTCTAAGTTTAGCTTCTCGTATTACGTCACCGGAACGCTCATTCTGATCGGCGTGCTGCTGGGACGTTTTGTATGCGGCTTTTTGTGCCCGTTTGGATGGCTACAAGAGCTTTTGCATAAGATTCCCAGCAAAAAGCTCTCCACGAAAAAGCTCAAGCCGCTCACGTACATCAAGTATGCCGTGCTGCTGTTTGCCGTGGTGCTGCTGCCCGTCTTGGTGGTTAACGATGTGGGTATGGGCGACCCGTTCTTTTGCAAGTACATCTGCCCGCAAGGTGTGCTCGAGGGCGCGATTCCGCTGTCCATCATGAACGTGGGAATCCGCTCCGCGCTGGGAAAGCTCTTTTCCTGGAAGCTCGCGATCCTCATTGTGGTTGCGGTGCTGAGCGTGCTGTTCTATCGCCCCTTCTGCAAATGGATTTGCCCCCTCGGCGCATTTTATGCGCTCATGAACAAGGTGTCTTTGCTGGGGATCCAGGTTGACCAGTGCAAATGCGTCTCGTGCGGCAAGTGCGCCAAGGTGTGTCAAATGGACGTGGACGTTACGCGTACGCCCGACCATGCCGAGTGCATTCGTTGCGGCAAATGCGTGGGCGCGTGCCCCGTCGATGCTATTAGCTTTCGCTATGGGCTGGGTGTGACGGGCGACAAACCCGCGCAGTCCACGCAAGCCTGCGAAAACAAATAGGTACCTATATAAGTTTCGATATAAACGGAGGAACCATGAAACTGTCAAAAATTGCAGCTCTGTTGATGCTGCCCGTGCTGGCGCTGACTCTCGCGGCGTGCTCTGCCCCCAAGGGCGACGCGAAGGGTGCTACGAGCGGCGATGCGCAGATTGCCGAGCTCATAGCGCAAAAGCCGTCGAGTGCCGAGGAGGCGGCCGAGCTGTACCAGCAGCTGCTGCAAAAGGAAAACGAGATCTTTGCGAGCGATAACGCCCTATGGGAAAAGGTGTTCCTTGCGGCCAACAAAGACACCCCCATGATTGAGGACGGCAAGAACTACGGTGACTTCTTGCTCGATACCATCGAGGGCGCCAAGGATCAGTTTGCGGCTGACGAGCTTAAGACGCTTAAGGCCGGCGCGCAGCAGGTCAAGGAGATCGAGGACAAGCTCATGGCGCTGGAGAAGGAGTTCCCCGGATGTGGCAGCACGCCCGGCGAGGGGGAGAGCGTTGATGCCTCGACCGCGGGTATGACCAACGGCGAGAGCGGGGAGACGAAGTTCCCCAGCTTTAAGGGCAAGGACTTGGACGGCAACGATGTAAACAGCGACGAGCTGTTCTCCAAGAACAAGGTCACCGTCATGAACTTCTGGTTTACCACCTGCAAGCCGTGCGTGGGAGAGCTGGGCGATCTGGAGAAGCTCAACAAGGAGCTTGCCGAGAAGGGCGGCCAGGTCGTGGGCGTTAATTCCTTTACGCTCGATGGCAACAAAGACGCGGTGGCCGATGCCAGGGACGTGCTTTCCAAGAAGGGCGTGACGTATAAAAACATCTGGTTTAAGTCGGACAGCGAGGCCGGAAAGTTCACCTCCAACCTGTACTCGTTCCCGACCACCTACGTGATCGACCAGAACGGTAACATTGTGGGAGAGCCGATCATGGGCGGCATCAACTCCGCTGAGCAGCGCGAGGCGCTCAACAAACTGATCGATCAGGCACTCGCGAAGAGCGAACAGTAAGTCCGTGGGACAGACAACTGAAGGGGAGTCGCTGGAAACAGCGACTCTTTTTTCTGCTTCGGGGTAGCATCATGGGTATACGTCGAAAGGGCACGCAGCTTTTCGTGCATTGCCTGAGCGGTGCGCGAAGCAACCAAGCTGTGAGTTTTCTTAAGCGTTCTGGGTATGGCAGTGTCAAGAATATCGGCGGCATAAGCGGCTACACGGGAAAGGTGGTGCGTTAGCTATGAAGGTGGTTATCGTTGGAGGCGTCGCGGGCGGCGCATCGGCGGCGGCACGTTTGCGCAGACTCGACGAGCAGGCCCAAATTGTCATCTTTGAGCGCACGGGTTTTGTATCGTATGCCAACTGTGGGCTTCCGTACTACATTGGCGGCGTGATAGAAGAAGAGAGCGCATTGACGCTGCAGTCTCCCAAGGGCTTTTGGGATCGCTTTCGCATTGCGGTCAAGACGAGTCACGAGGTGTTTGCCATCCATCCCGATTCGCATACGGTCGAGGTTCGCAATATGCTGACGGGCGAGGAATTTGTCGAGACGTATGACAAGCTCATCCTGTCGCCGGGTGCAAAGCCGATTCGCCCTGCGTTGCCGGGCATCGACTCGGATAAAATCTTTAGCCTACGCACCGTTGAGGACACGCTGCGTATTCACAGCTATGTTCGAGAGCGGCGACCGAGCAGTGCCGTCGTGATCGGCGGCGGCTTCATTGGCGTCGAGACGGCGGAGAATCTGTGTGAGCTGGGGCTCCAGGTGACCCTTCTGCAGCGTCCCGTCCAGCTTATGAACAACCTGGATTACGACATGGCGACCCTTTTGCATACCGAGGTGCGTGAGCACGGTATCGATCTGCGCCTCAAGGCCGATGTGACAGGTTTTGAGGAAGTTGATGGCCGCGTTGTCACCCATGTTGCGGGCGATGACCCTATCGGAGCCGATATGGTGCTGCTTGCCATTGGCGTGGCACCTGAGAGCCATCTGGCGCAAGAGGCGGGGCTCGAACTGGGCATCAAGGGGGCTATTGTGGTCAACGACCGCATGGAGACCTCTGCTGCCGACGTGTATGCCGTGGGCGATGCCGTGCAGGTCACGCATCAGGTGACCGGCGAGGACGCGGTCATTTCGCTCGCCGGCCCCGCCAACAAGCAGGGGCGTGTCGTCGCCGATGTCATAGCCGGCATGGACAGCTGCTACCGCGGATCGTTGGGCTCATCGGTTATCAAGGTATTCGACTTGACGGCGGCAAGCACGGGACTATCCGAAAAGGCAGCACACGCGGCGGGAATTGACTGCGACAGCGTGGTCCTGTCGCCCGGTTCGCATGCGGGTTATTATCCGGGTGCAACGCCCATGACCATGAAGGTTGTCTTCGAGAAGCAGGGATTGCGCCTGCTGGGTGCGCAAATCGTGGGCATCGATGGTGTGGACAAGCGTATCGACGTTCTGGCGACTGCCATCCAGGCAGGCATGTGCGGCGATAGGCTTAAGGATTTGGACCTAGCATACGCGCCGCCGTATTCATCGGCGAAGGATCCCGTCAATATGGCGGGCTTTATGATCGAGAACCTCAATCGCGGCATACTGGCGCAGTGGCATTGGGAGGATGAGCCCAACTTGCCACGCGATGGCAGCGTGCAGCTGCTCGATGTTCGTACGGAAGGGGAGTACGAGCGCGGGCATATCGATGGTTTCGTAAACATTCCCGTCGATGATCTGCGCAATCGCCTGGGCGAGCTCGACCGGGCCAAGCCGGTCTACGTGATTTGCCAGAGCGGCATTCGCAGCTACATTGCTTGCCGCATTTTGGCGCAGTATGGCTTTGAGTGTTTTAACTTCTCGGGCGGCTATCGCTTCTTTGCAGCCGTGACTGTGGCTCGCCGCGGCAGCGCTAACGTTATGCCGTGCGGGCTCGAAAAGTAGCGCGCATTGGAATGTGACAAAGTGACAGCCTCTTTGTCGCATCGGGGATGTTATATGCGGGATGGTGCGCCATGCGGCGTGCTGTCCCGTTCGTTTTTTGGCGCGGTTCGTTACACTTCTCACTGGTATCGGCCAAAAATGAGGATAGAGTAGGACAAACGCGCCGAACGTGAACGGCGGGGGAGCGGGCGAGCGCGCCCGCGCGAGAGAGGTTGCCGTCCATGCTGGATCTCAGAGTTATTTGCAAAAGGTACGTTACGCAGTCGTTTACGCAGGTAGCGCTCGACAGCGTAAGCCTGTCTTTTCGCGATAACGAGTTCGTAGCCATTCTGGGTCCCTCGGGTTCGGGTAAAACTACGATGCTCAACGTCATCGGTGGACTCGATCATTTCGATTCGGGCGATCTGCTGATCGACGGCATCTCGACCAAGGACTTCAACGACCGCGATTGGGATGCCTATCGCAATAATCGCATCGGCTTTGTGTTCCAGAGCTATAACCTCATTCCGCATCAGAGCATTTTGGAAAACGTGGAGTTGGCGCTTACGCTCACGGGCGTGGGGCATGCCGAGCGCCGCCAACGTGCGCGCAAGGCGTTGGAGAAAGTCGGCCTGGACGAGCACATTAACAAGCGTCCGAGCCAGCTTTCGGGCGGACAGATGCAGCGCGTGGCCATTGCCCGCGCCCTGATTAACGATCCCGAGATTGTGCTGGCTGACGAGCCGACCGGCGCCTTGGACTCAACGACATCCGTACAGGTTATGGATTTGCTCAAGGACGTTGCGCGCGACCGTCTGGTCATCATGGTCACGCACAATCCCGAGCTGGCGTACAAGTACGCCACGCGCATCGTCAATCTGGCGGACGGCAAGATCACCGACGATTCCGACCCCTTCGATGCTGCTAATGCTGCGCGTCGCGAGGCTAAGCCTACGCGCAAAACCTCGATGGGCTTTGTGACGGCGCTGGGGCTTTCTGCCCGAAACCTTATGACCAAGAAGAGACGTACGGCCATGACGGCCTTTGCGGGCTCGATTGGCATTATCGGTATCGCGGCGATTCTGGCGCTGTCCAACGGCGTAAACGGCTACATCAAAAAGGTCGAGGAGGATACGCTCTCGAGCTACCCGCTCACGATTTCCAAACAGGATTACGACCTGTCGGCCATGATGGGCGGACAGGGGGCCACGGATGACAATACGTCCAACGGCGAGGATTCGTCCGACGACGGCACCGACGGCAAGGCTCAGGGAACCGATAAAATCCCCGTGGTCACGGCCGTAAAGGATATGTTTGCGAGCGTTAAGTCCAACATGACGAGCTTTAAGGCATGGCTCGATGCCGGTGGCGACGGCATCGATAAAGAGGTCAACGCCATTCAGTACGGCTATGGCGTGACGCCGGTTGTCTATCGAGCGGGCAAGGGGGACGAGAAACCCGTGCGTCTGGTGCCCAACGCCATGACCGAGGCCATGAGCGGAGGCGCGAGCTCGGCAGCAACGGTGAGCATGGAGTCCATGGGAACCTCGGTCTTTAACGAGATGATTGACGACCAGAGCTTGCTCGACAGCCAGTACGATGTCGTGGCGGGGCATTGGCCTACGTCTGCTAACGAAGCCGTGATGGTGCTTTCGAGCCGTGGCACGGTGGGCGATTACACGCTCTACAGCATCGGTGCGCTGGAAATCGATGAGCTCAACGGCCTGGTTAACAGCGCCATGACGGCCGACGGCAAGGTCGAGACGCCCAAGACCGGCAGCGACTTTACCTACGACGACGCGCTGTCCACGGCGTTTAAAGTGTTGTCGCCGGCCGATGCCTATCGCAAAAACGAAGAGACCGGCATGTGGACCGACATGTCTGGCGATGCCGACTTTATGGCCGCCAAGGTTACTGACGGTATTGACGTGCGCATTGTGGGCGTGGTGCGACCGAACGAGACGGCCAATGCGAGCGCGTTGTCTCCGGGCATTGCCTATACGCATGCGCTGACTCGCCAGCTTATGGAGCGCGCCGCCAATTCGCAGATCGTAAAAGAGCAGCTTACGCATTCCGAGACGGATGTCTTTACGGGCAAGTCTTTCGATGAACTGCAGGGCGAGGCCAAGCAGGGCGTGGATCTGGGCAGCATGTTCAGTGTGGACGAGGCGGCGTTGAAGAGCGCGTTCTCGTTCGATGCATCTGCACTCTCGGGTGCTGCCGGTGGCATGGATCTTTCGGGCATCGATTTGTCGGGCCTGGATATTGACCTTTCGGGCGTTGGCAAGGACATCGACTTCAGCAGCATCATGGCAAAAGCACCGGCCCCAGATTTCTCGGGCATCTTTGACGGTCTGGAGCTCACGCCCGAGCAAATGCAGCAGGTGGGAACGCTTGTCAACCAACTGTTTGAGGGCTTTTTGCAGTCTGATCAGTTTAAGGCGCTGTCGCCCGAAGATCTTAAGGACGCGTCGAAGCTCGCCGCCGCGTTCTCGTCGTATCTTGAGAATGATGTCGCAGCCCAGCAATACCTGGCTCAGCTCAGGGCGCTCGGCGGCGATGCCCTGGCCGAGCGTCTGCAGCAGGTGATGGGCGACTATGTGCAAAAGCAGCTGGCTCCGTATTTGCAGCAGTCTATGGATCAGGTGATGAAGGCGGTCAGCGAGCAGATTGCCACGACGGTATCAGCTCAGCTCAAGGCGGGCGCGGCAGGGCTTATGGACCAGATGGCGACGCAGATGTCTTCGAGTTTTGCCAACCTGGCGAGCGCCATGCGCGTGGATGCGAACGCCTTTGCTCGTGCCATCCACTTCAACATGGACGCCGAGGACCTGAGCTCGCTCATGATGAGCTATGCCAAGGCGTCGAAGCTCACCTACGACAACAATCTGACCACGTTGGGCTATGCGGACGAGGCGGACCCCATTTCGGTCAAGATTTTCCCGCGCGACTTTGAGGCCAAGGAGCGCGTGCTC
>URUW01000018.1 GCA_900551205.1 uncultured Collinsella sp.
GAAGGGGGAGGCCTCGCGGCCTCCCCCTTTTTTGCGTTTACGGGGCGTGAATGACTCAATTACACCAGACGATCTTGTTGTTTTCGGTATTGAGCCTTTATTTAAAGAAAATAAATCGTATAACAAGGGCAACTGCTATGGCCGCAATGATCATAAGCAGGATTGTCAGCTGATGCTGCTTGCGTCGTTTACTTGACGTAACGAAGATTGATTTTCCCTGTTTTGGAGTCTCGAGATAGCGAGCCGAATGCGTCAAGGTTTGCTTGGGTCGAGGCCCTCTTTGTTGATGAGCGGCGGATGCTTTCATCGGCTCATCACTAGCTGCGCTGTTTTTAGATAATGGTGCGTCTTTCAGATATACAGGGTCTCCCGAGGCAACGCCCATATGTTTACGTCCCGTTTGGGCTTCTTCGAGCGTTTGATATCGGTTTCTTGTCACATATTTGGGCTCTGGGCCATTGATGGGCTCTTGCGAGATGTGGGGGCGATGGAATCGAATCGGTTGCGGGCTGGATGCTTCGTCCTGCTCCGGCATAAACGTGTTGTCCTGTTTTTGATCGTCCATGATGCCCTTAGCTCGTCATCAATATCGTGTATGCGCCCATTGTAAGCCAGCCGTCTAGTTTTGATGGGATTGCATACATTATTTAAGCCTTCGTTCAAATTCCGTTTATTAGACAAAACCTTAGTCAACCAGACTTAGATATGCTTATATCAGTAGACTCAAAAAACTTTATAGTCGATGTATATATAAGAAGCGGCTGGGCATATATAACAGCGTCAAAAGAAGTCCCAGTCACCTAGAAGATGACTCGGCAGTCCTTAAAAGGAGTGGTAAACATGGCAAGCATGGTTCCTTATCGTTCGGTTTTTGGCGTTCGTCCTTCTGCTAGCTCGCTGTTCGATTTGTTTGATGATATGACCGATCTTGCAAACAACTCGATTGCTTCCAAGGCGTTCCCCGTTGATGTCGAGGACAAGGGCGATGGTTATGAGGTCAAGGCCTATCTGACCGGCGTCGCTAAGGATGATATCGACGTTGAGCTTAACGAGGGTCGCCTGTCGATTAGCGTGAACGTTGTGGAGGACGAGGAGAACGAGGGCAAGAACTTCCTGCAGAAGGAGTTTAGCTCGTACAGCGCGACGCGCGGCGTGTATCTGAAGGACGCTTCGAGCGAGGGCCTTTCGGCTAAGTATGCTGACGGCATCCTGACCGTTACGGTTCCCAAGATTGTCGAGAAGAAGAACGTTACGAAGATCTCCATCGACTAACGATGGCTCTGCTTCAATCGAGAGTATGAGTTAAGGGGGGCTGGGAAGTGATTCCCAGCCCCCCTTTGTTGTCTTGAGGGACTATTGAATGGTTGTCGGTTGATACTGGCTTGCAGGGCGTATCGAGAGCTTCCGCGGCCCTTGAAGACGGGTGGCAGAACTGCCGAGTTCATCATCGAGACTTGCATCAAGCGCGTTGGCATAGCTTTTGACGGTAAGGCTTGGACGATTATTGTCCTGGCTGATGTGCATGGCGATGAGTTGTTCGGTGCGATCGGTAACAAGTTCGCGCGCGGCTTCGGCGGCCTGGTTGTTGGAGAGGTGCCCCTTTGTGGACAGGATGCGCTCCTGAAGAAAGCGGGGGTACGCTCCTTCGCGTAACATAGTTACATCGTGGTTACTTTCGAGCGCGAGAACTCGACAGTCTTTGAGGATGCCTATGGCCTTGCTCGATAACTCTCCGGTGTCGGTGGCAAACCCAATGGAATCATCGAGAGCATTAAATCGATAGCCGACAGGATTGATGACATCGTGCGATGTTGAGTAGGTTTGCACGTGGATGCCGGCAATGGGGAGCGTGTCGCCGGGGTCAAATTCCTCTACGGGCAGGTGCGCGAGGTTTTCTTTGCATGAAAGGGTGTCCCTGCTGGCAAAGAGGGGACCATGCCAGTGCTTGCACCATACATCGAGCCCCTTGATATGGTCACCATGCTCATGGGTGATTACTAGAGCGGCGACGTCGTCTGCCGAGAGGCCAAGCTCCGCCATGCGTTTAAGTGTCTCGCGGCGGGACAGGCCGTTGTCGATCATGATGAGCCCCTGAGGCCCCTCGACGAGTGCGCAGTTGCCTTTTGAGCCGCTGCCGAGGATATGAAGGTGCAGGCGAGACATAAGATTCCAAAGGATACAATGGGTGCGGACGAATAGAGGAGGAAGCGAATGCCAACGGTATCTCAGCACTATGGACATCATGCCGCGCCGAGGACGGATAAGAGCGCCCTGGCAACGCGGCAGGCCGCTGCCCCCGTAGTGCTCATGGTATCAGGCGGTGCGGACTCGACGGCGCTGCTCCTTATGGCTTGCACATCAAAGCTGGATATTCAGGACGGGCGCGGCGTCGCTCCCATTGCGCGCGAGCGATTGCACGTGCTGCATGTAAACCATCATCTGCGCGGGGAGGCATCCGATGGCGACGAGGCCTTTGTACGTGATTTGTGCGTGCAATACGGCTTGCCGCTGTGCGTTGAGCATGCCTATTTTGATGACGAATCGGGCAATATCGAGGCTGCGGCCCGCGAGGTGCGCTATGCCGCGGCACGGAGATATGTTCGCGAACTTTGTGCCGAATCGGGCGCACCGCGGACGGCGGCTCGTATCTGTACCGCGCATACCTCGTCGGACCGCGCGGAAACATTTTTGATGAATGCCATTAAAGGGTCGGGTCCCGCGGGTCTATCAAGCATTCCACGCCGTCGGAACATTGTGGTGCGCCCCTTGCTCGACCTCACGCATGATGAGCTCGTGAGCTATCTGCAGGTGCACGGTCAGCCGTGGCGGGAAGATGAAAGCAACGAGGACGTTTCGTACCTGCGCAACTATGTGCGCCATCGGGTGATGCCGGTGGTGGCGCAGCGCAACGCGAACGTCTGTAAGACGATTGGCGCCGCTTGCGAAATTCTGGGCGACGAAGATGCCTTTCTTTCTCAGCTTTCGGCACAGGCGTTTCGAAGCTGCCTGCGCAAGGAGGCGGCGGGCGCACTGGTGCTCGATGCGCGCCGTCTTGCCGCCGCTGAGGTTGTGATTGCACGGCGTATCGTGCGATTGGCGATTAAGCGCATCGATCCCGACGCGCGACCGGAGATGCGGCACGTGGAGCGCGTGCTCGCCTGCGTCGCTGCGGGTTCGGGCTCGGTTACGCTTCCTGCGGGAATTGATGCCCGTGTGGAGTTTGGCACGCTGGCGTTCAAGGCCCCGGCGGCGCGCGAGGGTTTAGTGGCCGATTGGATCTCCGTTCCCGGTCGTCTGCCGCTGGGGGCGGGGCATATGCTGACAGCGGAGCCGATGGCTGTGGAGCCGGGGTGCGATATCGTGCACCGTGCCCGCGAGCTTGCTGCTGCCGGAAAGGTTGCGGCCTTGGTGGATGCGGCGGCCCTGGGGTTTGCCGACCGCGATAGCGAGCGGATGTTAGCCGGCTCGCGCGGGGAGATTCCCACCGAGGCACGATCGGCGCGCCTGTGGGTGGATAGCCCTGTGCCGGGAGACGTGATGTGCCCGTTGGGGATGAACGGCCGAAGCAAGAAGGTGTCAGACCTGTTAAACGAGGCGCGCATTCCTGTTTCAGACCGCTCTGGCGTACCCGTGGTAAGAACGGCTCCGGGAGGTGCCGTAGTATGGGTCGCGGGCGTTCGCGCGGACGAGCGTTTTAAATGCACGGCCGCAACGCGCGTGGCATATCTGCTTCGTGTGGTCGATGCGGAATAGCGCTTCGCGCCAGCTATTCTGTGCGACGTTGACGGTATTCCCGCGCTGATGGCGCACGTGCTGGTAAATATACCCCGTGCGCTGCTAGAATGTGTAGTTCGCGTCCATGCGGCGGTGCGTGGGCGATAAGCACAAGAAAGGGTTGTCATGGCTTCTCAACATCCGGATATCGAGAAGGTTCTGTTTACGCAGGAGGATATCGACGGTATCGTCTCTCGCCTAGGCGAGCAGATTACTCGCGACTACGCGGGTAAGGATCTGGTGCTGATTGCGGTCCTGCGCGGCGCCGTGGTCTTTATGGGCGACCTGATGCGCAAGATCGAGCTGCCGACCAACATCGATTTCATGGCTGTTTCGAGCTATGGCGACGGTGTGAAGTCCTCGGGCATCGTGCGTATCATTAAGGACCTGGATATCGACATCCGCGGTCGCGACGTGCTGATCGTCGAGGACATTCTGGACTCGGGCCTGACGCTCAAGTATCTGATGAAGAACCTCGAGAGCCGCAAGCCCGCCTCGCTGGAGGTTGCCGCCTTCCTGTGGAAGGACGTTGAGGACCGTACCTCGGCCGTCACGCCCAAGTATGTTGGAACCCATTGCCCCGATGCCTTTGTGGTGGGCTACGGCCTCGACTATGCCGAGCGCTATCGTAACCTTCCGTATCTGGGCATTTTGAAACCGGAGGTTTATTCGTAAGATGCCCGACGACCGTAACGATAACAATTCCCAGACTCCCCGGGAGCCTAAGATCCCGGGGATGCCCTGAGGCAAGAAGCCCACGCGTACGGGCTGGCTGTATTTTATTTTGGCTTGCGCGCTTCTGGGCTACGCCTTCTTTAACATGGGCTCCGGCTTTGCCAATTCCAGCAATACCGTAAAGCTCGCGACGAGCGAGATGGTCAACGCCATTAAGCAGGATCGCGTCGAAGATCTGACCTATACGGTTCAGGACGGAAGCGTGACGGGTCATTACTGGAAGACGAAAAAGGACAAGGGCGACACGAGCGAGCTCAAGAGCTTTTCCTCGACCTATGTCGGTTCCGATTCGCTTGCCGAGCTCATGGCGGAGCACCCCGATACCAAGTACATCGTCAACACCAACGATCCCGATTTTTGGGGCGACTTGGCGATGAGTGTGCTTCCGACGATTGCCCTGATCGCCATCATGTTCTACTTTATGCGCCAGATGATGGGCGCCAATAATAGGAACATGCAGTTTGGCAAGACCAACGCCAAGACCAACGAGGCCACGCGCCCCAAGGTCAAGTTCGAGGACGTTGCCGGCGTGGACGAGGCAGTCGAAGAGCTCGAGGAGATCCGCGACTTTTTGAGCGATCCGGACCGCTATCGCAAGCTGGGCGCCAAGATTCCGCGCGGCGTGCTGCTGGTTGGCCCTCCGGGTACCGGTAAAACCCTGCTGGCCAAGGCCGTTGCCGGCGAGGCGGGCGTGCCGTTCTTTAGCATCTCGGGTTCCGACTTTGTCGAGATGTTCGTGGGTGTCGGCGCCAGCCGCGTGCGCGACCTTTTTAAGGAGGCCAAGTCTCAGGCTCCGTCAATCATCTTTATTGACGAGATCGATGCCGTGGGACGTCAGCGCGGAGCTGGCTTGGGCGGCGGTCACGACGAGCGCGAGCAAACGCTCAACCAGCTGCTGGTCGAGATGGACGGCTTTGAGGAAAGCGAGTCGGTCATCCTGATCGCTGCGACCAACCGTCCTGACATCCTGGATCCGGCATTGCTGCGTCCCGGCCGTTTTGACCGTCAGGTTACGGTCGACCGTCCGGATGTGAAGGGCCGCGAGCAGATCTTGCGCGTGCATGCCGAGAACAAGCCGATGGACGAGGACGTTAAGTTTGAGAAGCTCGCCCAGATGACCGTTGGCTTTACTGGTGCCGATTTGGCGAACCTGCTCAACGAGTCTGCGTTGCTGGCCGCTCGCCGTCATCGTTCTGTGATCTCGATGGACGAGGTCGAGGAGTCGATGGAGCGCGTGATTGCCGGACCGCAACGCAAGGGTCGCGTGATGACCGAAGCCGAGCGCACCACGATTGCCTACCATGAGAGCGGTCACGCTTTGGTGGGCCACATCCTGGAGCACTCCGATCCGGTTCATAAGATCTCGATCGTCAGCCGCGGTCAGGCCCTGGGCTACACACTGCAGCTTCCGCAGGAGGATCACTTCCTCAAGACCAAGAACGAGATGCTCGACGAGCTCGCCGTGTTCTTGGGCGGTCGCGTTGCCGAGGAGCTCATGTGCGACGACATCACGTCGGGCGCGAGCAACGATCTGGAGCGCGCGACTAAGATGGCGCGCGAGATGGTCACGCGCTTGGGCATGAGCGAGGAGTTGGGCACGCAAGTGTTTGGCGAGGCGCAGCATCAGGTGTTCCTGGGTCGCGACTATGCCGATCACCAGGATTACTCCGAGGAGACGGCGCGTCGCATCGACATCGAGGTCCAGCGCATTATGCGTGAGGCCCATCGTCGTGCGGTCGAGATTTTGGATGCCCGCCGCGATCAACTCGATCTGATGGCCAAGGTGCTGCTTGAGCGCGAGACCGTCGAGGGTGACGCCGTGAACGCCCTGCTCGACAACGAGTGGGACGCTTACCTTGAGCGCGAGGGCGATATCCTGGCGGCCAAGGAGGAGCGCAACGCCAAGGCGGCTGGCATGCCGACCAAGAAGCGCTCGCTTCGCATGAGCGAGGAGGAGTTGGCGGCTGATGCCGCGGCCTTTGCGCAGGCGGCCATGCAGGAGGATGCCGAAGCCGCATCCGATGATGCCGGAGATGGCAATGCTGCCAACGCTGACGGCAACATCGACGCCGACAAATAGTTCTTGTAGCGAAAGCCTCCGCGGGGAAACCTGTGGAGGCTCTTTCTTTTGAGCGATATGTTGATTGGGGACAGACTTAAATGAGCGTTTTCACGCATTTAAGTCTGTCCCCAATCAACATTGCTGCGGCACTTTGCTCAGCTAAAGCGTACAATAGCGCCTATGCGAAAGGGGAACAGATGATCAACGAAACTATGTATGCTCGCGGTGCGGAAAGCTCCATCATCCGTGAGATTTTTAGCTATGGCCTTGAGCGCAAGGCACAGATCGGTGCGGAGAACGTATTCGATTTTTCGCTGGGCAACCCGAGTGTTCCGGCGCCCGCTGCTGTTGCTGAGTCCATTAAGAAGGCATTGGAGCTGCCGAGCGACCAGCTGCATGGATACACGCCTGCGCCGGGTCTGCCACAATGTCGAGCGGCCGTCGCCGACTCGCTCAACCGTCGCTTTGGCACGAGCTATGAGGGCAAGGACGTCTTTATGACGGTGGGTGCCGCGGCTTCGCTCACCTGCACGCTCAACGCCGTTACGAACCCGGGCGATGAGGTTGTTGTTATCGCCCCGTACTTTCCGGAGTATCGCGTGTGGATTGAGAAGGCCGGCTGCACGTGTGTTGAGGCGCTCGCCGATGAAGATACGTTCCAGCTGAGCGTGAGTAACGTGCTCAAGGCGATTACCGATAAGACGGCTGCCGTCATCATCGACTCGCCCAACAATCCGACCGGTGCCGTATATACACGCGACACGCTGACGCGACTGGCCAATGTTCTGCGCGAGGCCAACGCTCAGCGCGATCCCGAGAATCCGATTATGCTCATCTCTGATGAGCCGTATCGCGAGATTGTCTATGGCGCCGAGGTGCCTTGGGTGCCTTCGATCTACGAGCACACCATCGTGTGCTACTCGTATTCCAAGTCGCTTTCGCTACCGGGCGAGCGCGTCGGGTGGATCCTGGTTCCCAATACGAATCCTCAGGCAGCTCGTCTAATGCCCGCCGTTGCCGGTGCCGCCCGTACGCTGGGCTTCGTGTGTGCACCGGCGCTCTTCCAGCGTGTAATCATCGACTGCATTGATGAACCGAGCGATGTCGAGGCCTATGCTCGCAACCGCACCGCGCTTACCGATGCACTAGCGGAGTACGGCTACACCTATGTTGAGCCGGATGGCGCGTTCTACCTATGGGTGAAAGCGCTGGAGTCCGATGGGAATGCGTTCTGTGAGCGCGCGAAGAAGCATGAGCTGCTCGCGGTGCCTTCGGATAGCTTTGGCATGCCGGGCTGGTTCCGCCTGGGCTACTGCGTGAGCTATGAGACAATCGTCAACTCTCTGCCTGCCTGGAAGCAGCTGGCCGACGAATATCGTCGAAAGTAAAGCGCTCTGCTTACAATGTTTTACGTGAAACGGGGTTTGGTTTTAAGCCAGACCCCGTTGTCTATGCCGTTGTGTGATTGGGATGAAGCAGTTTTACGACTGCCGAAAGCTATGCGTACAATGAATATACGCGACGGCCATACTGGACAAGGAGACCCGATGCCCTACCTTCTTTCTTGTGATATTCATACTCATACGATGTTCTCTGCGCATGCGTACTCAACCATCGAGGAGAACATCTATTGGGCGGCGGAGCGCGGCCTTCAGGTGCTCGGTTCCGCCGATCATTTAAGCTCGATGGTTACGCCTTGTCCCAATGACCTGCGCAGTTTCCAATTCTTTATTAACCAGGATATCTGGCCGCGCATTTGGAGCGGCGTGCTGGTGCTGCGTGGTGCCGAGGCTGATATCGTTTCGCTGGACGGCAGCTTGTTTGGCGAAGACATTCCCGTTTCGCTCGATATCGCCGGCGATCCGTATAGTCGTGAGCATTCGCTGTTCGATTTGGTGACGCGTAATTTGGATTATTTGGTGGCAAGCGTGCATAACCCGCAGTTTGCCGAAGGCGCGACGCTCGCCCAAACGACCCAGATGTACATCAATGCCCTGGAGCACCCCAAGGTGTTCATGCTTGGGCATGCGGGTCGTTCGGGCGTGCCGTTCGATATCGATGAGGTGCTGTTGGCGGCCAAGGCCAAGCACAAGATCATCGAGATCAACAACCATAGTCTTGAACACGGTGTCGACACTGAGCATTGGGCCGTATGCCGCAAGATCGCCGAGCGCTGCGCCGAGCTGGGCGTGGGTATTGGCGTGTCGACCGATGCCCACATTGGCATGGCCATTGGCAAGCTCGATCACGCGCGCAAGATGCTCGACGAGATTCACTTCCCGCTGGATTTGATCGTGACGCGCGACCGCGAGACGCTGCTGCGCGAGATGGCGGCAGCCGGCGTGTGTGACCTGCGCAAGGGGATGTAGCGGAGTTCATAAACCAAGCGAAGGGGGCGGTCCAGACGGGCCGCCCCCTTTCTTGTCTCGAAAATCTACCGGGGTGGATTAGCGGCGCTCGAGGACCGCTACGGTTTCGGTGTGGTCGGTATGGGGGAACATGTCGACGGGCGTGATCTTGAGCAGGCGATAGCCTCCGTCGAGGAGCTGGTGCAGGTCGCGCTCTTGGGTCACAGGGTTGCAGCTGATATAGGTGATGCGGCGCGGCTTGAGTGCGCAGGCGGCTTCGAGGAACTCGGGGGTGGAGCCGGCGCGCGGCGGGTCGATGGAAAGGACATCGATCCGCTCGTTGTTGTCGGCGGCGTCCAGGATGTAATCGGTGGCGTCGTCGGCCATAAACCAAGCGCTGCGGGTGAGGCCGTTGAGCTCGGCATTGCGACGTGCGTCGGCAATGCCCGCCGGGTTGCGCTCCACGCCGAGCAGCATAATGCCGATGCCCTTGTCCTGGGCATCCTTCGCGGCGCACAGACCGATGGTGCCGCTACCACAGTAAGCGTCCATAAGAATGTCACCCTGCTGCAGGTCCATGCCGTCAATCGCGAGCTGATAGAGCAACTCGGTCTGCTGCGGATTGGTCTGGTAGAACGCGGTGGGGGAGATATCGAACTCGCAGCCGAGCAGCTGGTCGCGCATGCATTCGGCGCCATAGACGATACGAGTCTCCTCACCCAAGATGGCATTGCCGGGGCGACCGTTGATGTTCTGAGCGACGGTGACGATATGCGGATCAAGCGCCGCGACGGCTTCAAAGAACTCCTGCGCATGCGGCAGGTCGCGCTGAGCGGTCACGAGGGTGACCATAATCTGGTCGGTGCGCCAGCCGCAGCGAACGACGGCATAGCGAAGCAGCCCCAGATGCTTGTCTTCGTTAAAGGCGGGAATATGCAGACGTTCGGCCTCGCGAGCGATGCCGTTGAGAATCTGACGAGCGCCCGGCGCCTCGACAGGACACTCGGGTACGGCAACGATCTTGTGCGTGCCGCGCTCAAAGAAACCGCAACGGACAGCGCCCTCCTTACCGGGAGCAAAGGGAGTGGCAGCCTTATGACGAAAGCCACGCGGCGCAGGATACTTACCCGGGTCGCCCAGGGTAACACCCATACCGCGAATGGGATCAACGGCAATACCCTCGCGCTCGCAGAGCTCAGCAAACAGCTCTTCCATAGCAGCCTGCTTGGCCGCCAGCTGCTTCTTATAAGGACGATTGATCGCCGTGCATCCACCACAAGCCCGCATGATGGAACAAGGCGACTTGGGATCCACGGCCTTTCGCGCAGGCGAAACCGGATCCTTGTGCGAACGCTTGGGGCGAGCCTGAGATGCCTTATCCCCGCTCCGACGAGAGCTGGGGTGCTTGGCCTTAGCCTTTCCCTTGGCTGACTTACCCTTCGCGTCCTGAGACGACTTGGATTTCTTAGAAGATTTTTTCTCTTCCAACCCCTCAGCCGCCTCGATCAAAGCCCGACGAGCCCTACGCTCCGCACGAGATTCTGCCATGAATTAACCCCACTAATTTACAAATTGAAATCTGAAAGCATTGTACCGTGCCAAGCTAGCGGACGATATGCAAGCACCCATTTCATGTTAGTGATAAGCCCAACGACGTTTGCCCGCCGGGTGCCGGGGCTGGGGTTAAGTTTGTCGCGAGTTCCGCACGAACAGGAGAGCACTTAATGTGCTCTCCGTCGTGAGCAGGACTGTAGAGCAGCAAGCTTAACCCCTGCCCCGGCACCCGGCGGGCAAATCCTCCCTTGTACTCTATCAAGGTAAAGTGTATGATTCTGAACGTTACATGACTCACTTTACCTAACTAAAGTGCTATCGAGGGGGAATACCATGAATACCGATATGTCTCGTCGTCAGTTTGTTGGTCTAGCCGGCTCGCTCGCCACGGTGCTTGGCCTTGGTCTTGTCGGCTGCGGCGGTGGTGCTGGCAAGGGCTCCGCTGCTGGTTCTGCCGCGGCCAAGGATGTGAAGGGCGCCGCGGAGTCCAAGAAGCTCGTGGTGGGCTTTGACAAGTCCTACCCTCCGTACGGCTTTGTGGGCGATGACGGCGAGTACACGGGCTTTGACCTTGACCTTGCCAAGGCCGTTGCCGATAAGCAGGGCTGGGATGTCGATTACGAGGCCATCGATTGGGATGCCAAGGACACGCTGCTCAACTCCGGCGCCATCAACTGCATCTGGAACGGCTTTACCATGGAGGGCCGCGAGGACGACTACACGTTCTCCGAGCCGTATATGCTCAACGAGCAGGTGTTGGTGGTCAAGAAGGACGCGGGTATCAAGAGCTGGGACGATCTTGCCGGCAAGACCGTGATTACCCAGACTGATTCCGCTGCGCAGGATGTGCTCGAGGGCGACCAGAAGGATCTGGCCGCGACGTTTGCCACGCTCGATACCATCGGTGAGTACAACACGGCGTTTATGCAGCTCGAGAGTGGTGCGGTCGATGCCGTTGCCTGTGACCTCTCGATCGCTCAGTATCAGCTGGCCGCCAAGCCCGATGCCTATACGCAGCTTGATGAGCCGCTGTCCAGCGAACACTACGCCGTCGGCTTTAAGAAGGGCGACAGCAAGTCGGCCGACGCCGTGACCGAGTCGCTCAAGGCGCTCTATGAGGACGGTACGGTCAAGGACCTGTGCGATAAGTATTCAAGCTATGGTCTTTCCTTCGACAACTGGGTGCTCAAATAGCGGCTTTCCCAGGCACCCGATTTTGCCGTTCAAACCGTCGCTTGCGTACATTTAGTACGCGGCGCTCCTCTTTCACGGCAAACTCGGGCACCTGGAAAACCCGCTTTAGCATTGGGTTCGCTGTTCCGTTACTGTGAAAGAGAGCTTGGGTTGTCTATTCAGGTCATGATGCAGATGCTTGGCCAGGGCTTCTTGGTCAGTTTGCAGCTGTTTGTGCTGACGCTGCTCGGATCGATTCCGTTGGGAATCCCCGTGGCGTTTATGCGTATGAGTAAGATCGCGCCGCTTCGCTGGATTGCGCGCATCTACATTTCGGTCATGCGTGGCACGCCGCTCATGCTGCAGATGTTTGCCATCTACTTTGCCCCGTACTACGTGTTTGGCATCTCGCTCACGCCCGATTCCAAATGGACGGCGTGCGTTGTGGCATTCATCATCAACTACGCCGGCTACTTTGCAGAGATCTATCGCTCGGGCCTGCAGTCCATTCCGCGCGGTCAATACGAGGCCGCCGAGGTGCTGGGCTATTCGCGATTGCAGACTTTTTTGTACATCGTGATGCCGCAGGTCGCTAAGCGTATTTTGCCGGCGATGGGCAACGAGATCATCACACTGGTCAAGGACACGTCGCTGGCGTTTGCCATTGGCGTGGGCGAGATGTTCTCGACGGCCAAGGCACTGGTTGCCTCGCAAGTGAGCATGGTGCCGTTTGCGATTGCGGCGCTGATCTACTGGGTCTTTAACTTTGTGGTCGAGATGCTGCTGGGCGCCGCCGAGAAAAAATTGGATTACTACCATGATTAATTCGGTAATGAATATATCGAACGCGCGCAAGGCGTTTGGCGGCAATGAGGTGCTCAAGGATATCTCGCTTGAGGTGAAGCGTGGCGAGGTCGTGGCGATTATCGGGCCTTCGGGTGGCGGCAAGTCCACGCTGCTGCGTTGCGCCACACTGCTCGAGACGCTCGACGGCGGCTCGCTCTCGTTTGGCGACCTTGCCGTTGCGACGGATGCGGGCTCGGGCACGGTATATGCGAAAGGCGATGTGCCCAAGCAGGCGCGCTCGCGGTTTGGCTTGGTGTTTCAGAACTACAATCTGTTTCCGCACTATACCGTGATGAAAAACATCACCGACGCTCCGATCCGTGTGCTCAAGCGCCCGCGCGAGCAGGTGGAGGCACGTGCGTGCGAGCTGATCGCGCAGATGGGGCTTACGGGCAATGAGAACAAGGTGCCATGTGAGCTTTCGGGCGGCCAGCAGCAGCGCGTGAGTATTGCCCGCGCCCTGGCGCTCGACCCGGAAATCTTGTTCTTTGATGAGCCGACCTCGGCGCTCGATCCAGAGTTGACGGCCGAGGTGCTGCGTGTCATTAAAGACCTTGCGGCGCAGAACATGACGATGGTGATCGTGACCCACGCAATGCAGTTTGCGCGCGATGTTGCCGACCGCGTGGTCTTTATGGACGGCGGCCGCATTGTCGAGGAGGGTCCTGCCGAGCAGGTTATCGACCATCCGCGTGAGCAGCGCACCCGTGAGTTCTTGAGCCGTATCGAGAGCTAGACTCAACTATATATTGAGATGAAGCCGTCGCAGGTCTTATGGTCTGCGGCGGCTTTTATTTGTATCGATGGGGTTTAATAATCCTCTCGCCTGCTCGCCCCATCCTCTCGCCGTCTGTATTCATACGCGTGCCGAAAGGTGTGCATGGATGGGCGGCTGCAAGGGTAGGGTGGTGGCATAGGACATTTGGAGGGTGAGTCGGCTCGGCTGCCGACCATGCTGCTCCTGGGACGGCACCGACCGCGAACTCTCCCCGTTGGCGTCGCGCATTGCGCGCGGCCCTGCAAGGAGGTCATCATGGGTGCTCCCAAGACCGGTAACGTAAGGAACGTGGTGCTCGTAGGCCAAGGCGGGGTGGGCAAGACTTCACTCGCCGAGGCCATGCTCCACCTTTCCGGCAAGACCGCCCGCCTGGGCGGCCACGACGGCACCAAGCCCACGCTCGACTATGACCCCGAAGAGGTCAAGCGTGCATTTTCCATCTCGACGACCATTGCGCCGATAGACTGGAAGGGCGCGCGCATCAATGTGCTCGATGCCCCGTGCTATCCCGATTTTATCGGCGACGCCTATGCCGCGATGAGCGTCTGCGAGACGGCTCTGTTTGTGGTCGACGCCGAGGCCGGCCCGCAGCCTACAACGGTTAAACTCTGGTATGCCGCCGAGGACCTGCGTCTGGCGCGTGCGGTGTTTGTAAACCGCCTGTCGCGCTCCGAGGCCAGCTTTGCGACCACGATGGACCTGCTGCAGGAGCGCTTTGGCACGCGCTTGGGCGCCGTGACCCTGGGCTGGGGCGAGGGCGAGGACTTTGACGGCATCATCGACCTGGTGCGCATGAAGGCACGCCACTGTAACGGCGCCGAGGCCGTTGAGTCGGAGATTCCCGAGGAGTATCGTGCCCAGGCCGAGGAAGCCCATGACCATCTGTGCGAGCTGGTGGCCGAGGCTGACGACGAACTGATGATGAAGTACTTGGAAGGCGAGGAGACGCTGACGCAGGAGGAGCTCGAGGGCCTGCTGTCGAAGGCGATTGCCGAGCGCATCTTTGTGCCGGTCTTTGCGGGCGATTGCATTAAGGAGCAGGGCGTCAACTCGCTGATGGACGACATCGCCACGTACTTCCCGGCGCCGACGGACTACGGTGAGATGCCGCTCATCGACGGCGATTCGCTCAAGATCTCGAGCGATGACGACCGCCCGGTGGCGTTTGTGTTTAAGACCCTGGCCGATCCGCAGCAGGGTCGTATCAGCTTTATCAAGGTGCTGACGGGCACGCTTGAGCCGGGCCTTGAGCTGGTCAATGCGCGCACGCGCAAGGGCGAGCGTCTGGCTCACCTGTATGTGATGTGCGGCCGCGACATGACCGAAGTCGGTCACGCCTATGCCGGCGATATTATCGTGGCGCCCAAGCTGGCTGCCGAGACGGGCGATACGCTCTCCATTACCG
>URUW01000019.1 GCA_900551205.1 uncultured Collinsella sp.
GTCGCGAATGTGCTGGCAGCTCTTGTGGAAGCCCTCGAGCTCGTACTCGGACAGGTCCAGCGTGTAGACCTCCTCGACGCCCTCGGCACCGATCACGCACGGCAGGGAGGTGAAGATGCCCTCCTCGCCATACTGGCCGGTCATGAGCGTAGAGGCCGAAAGCACGGCGTGCTCGTTGTGCAGAACGGCGGCGCAGACGCGCGCGGCGGAGTTGGCGACGGCGTACTCGGTGCACTGCTTGCCCTGGTAGGTCACATAGCCGCCCTTGCGCGCGAGCTCCTCGATCTCCATGTGGTCGAAGGCGTACTTGTCGGGGTTCTCGGCCTGAAGCTCGTTAAGGCTCTTGCCGGCGACGGTTGCGGCCTTAAAGGCGGCAAGCTGGCTAAAGCCGTGCTCGCCGATCATGTAGGCATCGATGGACTTGGGGCTCACGCCGACCTTCTTGGAGATCTCGGTGCGCAGGCGGGCGGAGTCCAGACCGCAGCCCGAGCCGATAATCTTCTTGGGGTCGTAGCCGGTTAGGTGCCACAGCTCGGTACACACGACGTCGCAGGGGTTGGAGATGCTCACGAAGATGCCGTCGAAGCCGGCGTCGACGATGCGCTTGGCAAAGGTGCGGGCGGCGCCGGTGGTAAAGAACAGCTCGCCGTCGCGGTTGCCGGCGGCCAGCGCGACCTTGCCGGCGGCGTTGACGATGACGTCGCAGCAGGCAAGCTCCTCGTAGTGGTCGTAGCAGTTGACGATCTTGGTGTTGTACGGGACAAACGAAAGGGAGTCACGCAGGTCCTGAACCTCGGACGTCACCTTGGCCTCGTTGATATCGCACAGGTACAGCTCATCGGCAATGCCCTGCATGAGCAGGCTGTTGGCGACATGTGCTCCTACGTGGCCCTGGCCGACCACACCGATCTTACGCGTCTGGTACATATGTGTATCCTTTCGGCCGAGTTTTTCGCGTCGAACCATTGTAGCGTCCTGCCACCACTTTGCTAGACTAAAGCGCCGCAGATTTTTGGGACATGCCTTAATCTCTACTTTTGGAGTGATTTGGGCCGCTGACGGCATCGCTGGGCGATGCGCTCGCGCGGATGGGGCCGGTCGTTGTACCATAGCTGCAACTAACTCGTAAGGAGCATCCATGCCCATTCGTATTCCCGACGCCCTCCCTGCCGCCGCGCAGCTCGAGAGCGAGAACATCTTTGTCATGACCGAGTACCGCGCGCTGCACCAGGACATCCGTCCGCTGCGCGTGCTCATTCTCAACCTCATGCCCACCAAGATCGCCACCGAGACGCAGATCATGCGCAAGCTCTCCAACACGCCGCTGCAGGTGGAGGTGGACCTGCTGCGCACCAAGACGCACGAGGCCACGCACGTGAGCGCCGGCCACCTGGAGACGTTCTACCGCACGTTCGACGACATCCGCGACATCCACTACGACGGCCTGATCATCACGGGCGCGCCGGTGGAGCAGATGCCGTTCGAGGAGGTCGACTACTGGCCCGAGCTCTGCCAGATCATGGATTGGTCAACCACGCACGTGCACTCTACGCTGCACATTTGTTGGGGCGCGCAGGCGGGGCTCTACCATCATTACGGTATCCAGAAGTACGACCTGCCGGCAAAGGCGAGCGGCGTGTTCGAGCATTATCTGGTGAAGCCGCAAAGCCCGCTGGTCCGCGGCTTCGACGACCGTTTCTATGCCGTGCACTCGCGCAACACCGATGTGCGCCGCGAGGATGTGGAGGCCGAGCCGCAGCTTGAGGTCGTGGCCGTATCCGACGAGGTGGGCCTGTACATCGTCAAGTCGACCGACAGCCGCCGCTTCTTTGTATTTGGCCATCCCGAGTACGATACCGACACGCTGCGCCTGGAGTACGAGCGCGACGTGAAGCGCGGGCTCAACCCCCAGGTGCCGGCGCATTACTTCCCGAACGACGACCCCGCCGCTGAGCCGCGCAACGTCTGGCGCAGCCAGGCTCAGCTGTTCTACACCAACTGGCTCAACTACTACGTCTACCAGACCACGCCCTACGACCTGGCCCGCGCCGGCGAGGAGCACTAGGCCGTCGGGAGGTGCACCGGCCGTTAGGCGCTGATGATGTGGGGTAGCGGCAGGTCGTGGGCGTCGGTGGGAACGTGGTCGACACGCTGCTCTTCAAAGGCGATGCCGATGATTTGACATGCGGGCGAGAGCATGGGCAGGTAGCGGTCATAGCAGCCGCCGCCGTAGCCCAGGCGCGCGCCGGCGCGGTCGAAGGCTACGAGTGGCACGACGACCATGTCGAGAGCTTCAACAGGCACGATAGGGAAGCGGCTGCTGTCGATGTCCATGGCCGCGAAGGCTCGCGTGGGGTGGTCGACAAACGGAGCTGCGGACGCATCGTCGACAGCAACTGCCCGCATGCACATGCGTTGGCCACAAGCTGCGGCATCAATTGCCGAGAGCATGCATGGATAGGTCACGCGCCAGCTGCGTTTGGCGGCAGCTGCGGCAAACACGGCAGGGTCGACTTCGGAACCCATCGCGGCGTAGACGGCAACGGTGTGCGGCGCCGCGGAATCCGAGCGATCCAACAGCTCAACAAGCCGCGCACAGATAACGGCAGACTTCGTCACCCGCACATCCAAATCAAGAGCATCGCGCCGGGCAATTACCGCTCGCCGCAACTCAGTCTTATCCATCCCAGCCTCATCTTCCAAACCTACCAAAAAGGGACAGGTTTATTTTGGCAGGTTTTATCTGGGCAAATACCCAAACCACCACGCAAACCATCGTAAAGGGAGCAGTTCATGGACACCTTCGTGGTGGCTTTGACGAAGGGCGGGTGTTCGCGGCGGTTTGTCTCGATCTGTAACAGTAACTCGGCAAAATCGGACCTAGATGTTACAGATTGAGACAAAGGGTCAGCGTCATCCGGAAACGTCTCGATTTGTAACATCTGGAGTCGATATTGCCGCCTAGATGTTACAGATTGAGACAAACTGGCGGGATGGGGTGAGCTGCCCCGCCCAAGCAGCGGCAAAAGAAAAGGTAGATTTTCAGGCATGTCCTAAAAATCTACCTTTGTGGTTAGCCCAGCAGGTCGACTACATTGAAGCCGGCGTTGCTCTTGGCGATGACGTCGCGGCCGCCAAAGACACAGGTTGGCGACTCGGCTGCGATGCGCGTCACGTCGGCGCCGAGCGAGCGCAGCTCACCGGGCGTGGCGGCGAGCATCTGGGCGCGGCGCTCCTCGCGTGCGTGCGGATCGAGCCCAGCCAGGTAGGTCGTATTGCGGCGCTTGGTGAGCGCGTACGGCTTCACGGGCGCGTCCATGCCGCTCACGCAGCTTACGATAAAGCCCTCAAAGGCGGCCTCGTCGGGCTCAAAGCTGCCGAGCCATTCGCCTGCGCGCGCCACGCGCTCAATCGAGGGGTCGATTGCCGGGTCGCGGTAGGTGTAGAACGCCGCCTGACGCTCGCCTGCAGCGCGGAATCCGCAGCCGTACGCACCGCCCTTCACGCGGATCTCGTTCCACAGGTAGTCGTAGGAGAGCGCGTTGGCGGCAACTGCCCAGGTGCCCGTCACGTCGAGCCCCAAGCGACGCGGGTCGCACGCGCTTGCCGCAAAGCAGATGTCGCTGGGGATCACGAACGCCTCGTGGCGGTCGCGCGGCGTCGGCACCACGAGCGCGTTGCGGCCGGCATCGGTGCCGTGGCCCGCGCCCAGCCCCAGGTCGCCTGCAGCGGCCCAGTACGCGTTAAAGTCCTCATCGCTGCCGGTAAAGCTCGCCATGCAGCCATCGGCCACAAAGATGAGGTCTGCCAGCTCGGCAAGCTTGGTACGCAGCCCGTCCACGCGCTCGTCAAAGTGTTCGAGCAGATCGCGCAGGAACAGGTAGAAGTCTACGCCCGAGAGCTGTTCACGCACCACGGCAGAAGGCGAGCTGTAGCTCATCGCGCGACCGAGCGCCGCCGAGTGGCCGTTGTTGATAAAGCCCTGCTCAAGCCCAATGCGAATCTGCGTGAGCACGTCGCGCACGCGGTCGGCGTCGGCGTCGAGCAATAGCGTGCTCGACCACACCTCGCGCGGCAGGTTCGCCAGCGCGTCGATCTTCTCGGACAGGGCACCGGCGCTCACCAGCAGGTAGGGGCGCACGCCGTCCACGTCGGGCTGCGTCATGACCTCGGTCGTAAAGCTCAAAAAGCCCAGCTTGCCGGCGAGCAGGTTGTCGAGTTCCTCGGCCGAGTGCTCGCTCGTGGGTAGTTGTTTGAGCAGGCGGCAGAGCAGCGTCACGTAGGGCAGGTCCTCAAATGCGACGCAGCTCAGGTCGAAGTACTGCATGGCGTAGGCCAGGCGGTTGGTGGGGATGCCGTGGCGCAGACAGGGGATGGGCGCGGTCGTGTCCACAACGAGCGGCGGCTCGGGGCGCGCCTCGCCAATGTCGGATACGCGGAGGCGCGGCAGCGTGGCCTTGTCCTCGGGCGTGTCCTCGGCCTCCTGCGCGGCACGCAGTACGGCCGTGCGCTTGACCACATCGGCCAGCTCGGCATCGGTCATGGCGTCGCGCTTGGCAGCCAGCTCGGCAGCTTCGGCGCCCTCCGAACCCTCGGCGGCGTCCACCGGCACCAGCTCGACCAGCGCCATGTGGTCGTTCTGCAGCACCAGCTCGCGCAGCAGGTCTTCAAAGTAGCTGCCGTCCAGCTCGCCGCGCAGCTCCTCGTACACCGGGCCGTACTTGAGCGCCAGCGTCGCGGCGTCGTCATCGTAGAGCCACGTGCTCAGCGCATCGCACGCAATGGCCACGCCGTCGGCGATGCCATAGTCGCGCTGGCGCAGGTCGTACTCGTTGCTGCTGATGATGGCCTCCAGGCGCTCGCGCGGAACGCCGTGCTCGCACAGGTCGCGGCAGACGTCCTGGAACACGCGGCGCAGCTCGCGCGCCACGCCGGGCTGCGCGTTCTGCAGCATGATGAGTTCGTAGGGCTGCAGGCACTCGGCCGCGGTGTAGCTCACCACGTTGCCGCCCAGGCCGGCGGCCAGAATGGCCTTCTTAACCGGCGCCTCGTTGGAGCCCAGCAGCGCCTCGAACAGGATGTCCGCCGCGATCGTGCGCTTGCGGTCGAGCGCGCTGCCCAGCACCAGACCCAGGCCCACCAAGGCGTTCTCGGGCGTGGTGGCCATCTCGACGCGCTTATACTCGCAGGTCACAGGCGCCTGCACGTCCAGCGGATTGGGCGCCAGCGCGGACGGGTCCTCGCCGGCGGCGACGGCAGCGTCCATGCGGCGGCTCGCGGCACTCGACTGCGACAGATAGCGTTCATCCAAAAACGCCAGTGCGCGGTCCACATCCAGGTCGCCATAGAGCGTTATATAAGAGTTGGAAGGATTGTAGTGGCGCGCGTGCGTGTCCAGGAACTGCTCGTAGGTGAGCGCGGGAATCGCGCGCGGGTCGCCGCCGCTCTCGTGCGCATAGGCGGTGTCGGGATAGAGCGCGGCGTTGACGGCGTCGTCCAGCACGCTCATGGGGTCGGACAGCGCACCCTTCATCTCGTTGAACACCACGCCGTTATAGCGCAGCGTGCCCTCGCGCAGGCTCGCGGGGTTGTCGCCGCCCTCGCCCTCGGCGCCCTTCGGCAGGTCCAGCTCGTAGTGCCAGCCCTCCTGCTCAAAAATGGTGGGCTTGGTATAGATGGCCGGGTTGAACACCGCGTCCAGGTACACGTCCATCAGGTTGTACAGGTCCTGCTCGTTGGTGGTGGCAACGGGGTAGATGGTCTTGTCGGGGTAGGTCATGGCGTTGAGGAACGTCTGCATGGAGCTCTTGATCAGGTCGACAAACGGCTCCTTGACGGGAAACTTGGCCGATCCGCACAGCACCGAGTGCTCAAGAATGTGGAACACGCCGGTGGAATCGGCCGGCGGCGTCTTAAAGCCAATGGCAAAGGCCTTGTTTTCGTCGTCGCACGCTAGGTGCAGCAGGCGAGCGCCCGAGGCGGTGTGGCGCAGCACGTAAGCGTCTGCGTCGAGCTCGGGCACGGTCTCGCGGCGTTCGACGGTAAAGCCGTGGCAGGTGGTTCCGGGCACCAGCAGCGCGGCGGCAGCGGCGCGCGGGTCGGTTGAGGTAGTGGACATATGCAGTCTCCTTTGACGCCCCAACGGGGGCGAATCGAGTCGAATCTCCGAGAGTATACCCATATGGGGCCTTCGACCAATCTGCCGGATGAGCGTGGATTTTCTGGCACACGAGCGTGGAAATTCGGACGTCTGCCGCACGAGCGTGGATTTTCGGACGAAATCGGCCGCCAAAAGCCCAAAAACCGTCCAAATATCCACGCTCGCGCGTCAAGTACGTATCTCTCACCTCACATTCATCTCTACGACGAGGGATGAATGTGAGACAGGTATAAGATAAAAATCAATCGGCTTATCGGATGCATATACCGCCATCAGATTGAAGCTGTATGCGGAAATGGATGGACTCTACACCGCTTACGCAAAATAACCCCTCGTTTGCTAAAACATTATAGGAAATGGCGTGGAGTGCTAAAAAGTTCTAATACAATATAAGTCATTTATCTATAGGCTGCTGATTCCTTGTAAAGGTATGGTTGATATGGTTGAGGCAAATAGCGTTATCCCCCTGTACAAACAGATTGTTCGTGCGCTTTCTGATTCAATCGCCAACGGCACGTACCGCCCGGGAGATAAGCTTCCGACCGAGGCGGAGCTTATCGAGCAATTTGGCGTGAGCCGAATAACGGTTCGCTCCGCAATTAAAGAAATGGAAGATGCTGGGCTTGTTGAGAGGGCCCGCGGCAAGGGCACGTTCGTTTCGTCGGACACGCAGATGTATGCCGCGGACGACCGTGAGAGCTTTACCCATTCGTGCCAGCTTGCGGGCAAACAGGCGTCTACCAGGGTTCTCGAAATGGGCTGGGACTTCCCAAGTCTGCGAGACGCGAAGTTCCTGGGCGTAGACGATACCCAAAAGGTATTGCGTAGCCGTCGTCTGCGCCTTGTGGATGGCAAGCCCACGATGCTGGAAACCAATAGCTATTCCGCTGCGCTTTCTTTTTTGGAGCATGAGTCCCTCGATGATTCGCTGATGGCGGTACTCGATCGCCAGGGGATCAAGATGGGTCCCAACACGCGTACGCTCGAGGTCTGCTATGCGAGCGAGCTCGAGGCGGCATACCTTAACGTGGAGCTGGACTCTTCGCTGCTTCTGTTTGTCGATAGACGTTATGCCCCAAGTGGCGAGCCGCTTTTCATCTCCCGTCAGGTGTACTGCACCGAGCGACTGAAGTTCTATTTGTAAATTAGCGATAGATTGGTCGATTTACCGACCAATTGTTACCGTTCGCGGATTTGGAAAATAGACACACCACGTAGGGTAGATTGCTAATATACTTTGTTATGACAATATAGTACGTCCTATTGGTATTGGAGAACTATGAATAAGATATTGCTAGCGAGTCATGGCTATCTCGCCCAAGGCATGAAAAGCTCTCTGGAGATTCTGATGGGCACCAACGACCGAATCGAGTGCCTGTGCGCCTATGTCGATGACGATTCAAGGGACGTCGCGGCGTTGATTGATGCATGGATGGAGACGAGGGGCCCTGCCGACTCTTGGTTTGTCGTGACTGACATCTTTGGCGGCTCTGTAAACAACGAATTCATTCAGAGGCAGACCGACGGATCGTTTACGTTAATCGCTGGAATGAACTTGCCGCTGCTGGTGGAAATGGTTACACAGCTGGACTCCCTGGATGCGGACAAGGCCAAAGCCGCGGTCGAGGGATCGCGTTCGTTTATTCAGCTTTGCGAGGCGGCGGACATGCTTGCCGGCACCGAGGAAGAAGAGTTCTAGTTAGTTCTGGTTCGAGCCCTAGCTAGGGGCCACACCTGTCATTCCCTTTATCACGTGCGGAGATGATAACGATGATTAAGCTTACGAGAGTTGATTACCGACTGATTCACGGCCAAGTTGCCATGTCCTGGACTCACGCTTTGGATGTAGATTGCATCTTGCTTGCCAGCGATGCTGTGGCAAAAGACGACATGAGGAAGGCGGCCTTGAGGCTCGCCCGCCCCAACGGCGTTAAACTCGTCATCAAGGATGTTGACGCTGCTATCGAGGCGCTCAACAGCGGCGTTACCGACAAGTATTCGCTGTTTATCATCACTGAGACGATTGAAGATGTCTATCGTCTCGCTAAGGGTTGTAAAGACATCAAAGAGATCAATCTGGGCGGAACCCGAAAGACCCCTGAGACCACGCTTCATCCGACCCCTGCGATCTTTGCGACCGAGAAAGATGCCGAGCATATCCAAGAGCTCCTGGGCGATGGCGTGGCCATCGAAATCCGTCAGGTCCCCAATGACGCTAAGGTGTTTGCCAAGGACGTTTTCTAGCCGGAAACACGTTGATGCTCGGCATTTATTGAACCAATGCCCTATGCCTATGCCCGTCGATCATTTGATCGGCGGGCTTTTTATTAAAGAAAAATCAAAAAAATCTGAAATAGTTCTTGCATAGTTAGTTATATAAAGTATTATAACGTCATGGGATGAATGAAGGGTTCATCCAAGTGAGTTAGGAGTAAGGGATGTTCAATTTCGATGAGCCTCGTTACGAGAAGGTTGTGAGCGATGCCCTCGCTCTCCGTCCTCAGATTGAGGTTGCCGTGGACAAGGTCTGCGAGCAGGGTTATTCCAACATCTTCTTCATCGGCTGCGGCGGCACCTGGGCCCACACGCTCCCGATGAAGTATTGGGTCGAGACCACCACGGCCGACGTCGACGTCCACTGCGAGATCGCCGCTGAGTTCCTCGCATGCCCGCCCAAGACCTTCAACAAGGACTCGGTCTGCGTCTTCTCCACCCGTACCGGCACCACCCCCGAGATCATTGAGGCTGCCAAGTTCTGCCAGGAGCAGGGCGCCCGCACGCTGATGTATGTCTCCAACGACAACACCCCGGCCACCGAGTACGCCGATTACAAGTTCTTCAGCTTCGCCGAGGACGACGTTCTGTGCGAGGCCATCTACACATACCAGATCACGCTGGTCG
Source organism: uncultured Collinsella sp. (assembly GCA_900551205.1). Classification (GTDB taxonomy): domain Bacteria; phylum Actinomycetota; class Coriobacteriia; order Coriobacteriales; family Coriobacteriaceae; genus Collinsella. The sequence continues at coordinate 9,062 of URUW01000019.1, forward strand.
CCCGCTTCCTCAAGAACGCCGGCGCCTTCCCCAAGTACGACACCTTCATGGAAGAGTTCGGCAACATCGCTCCGTACCTCATCAAGGCCAAGGACGCTCAGGACGAGCGCTGCGCCGCCATGGCCGAGGACTTCAAGGACACCGATTACCACATGGTGATTGGCTCCGGCATGCTCTGGGGTGAGGCCTACGACTACGCCATGTGCATCCTCGAGGAGATGCAGTGGATCAAGACCAAGTCCATCCACGCCGCCGAGTTCTTCCACGGCACCATCGAGCTGTGCGAGGAAGGCACGAGCCTCATCATGCTCTACGGCGAGGACGACACCCGTAAGCTCATGGACCGCGTGGACAACTTCACTCACATGCTCGCCGACGAGAAGGGCGTCAACGTCCGCGTGAACAAGTTTGACACCGCCGAGGTCGAGCTGCCGTTCAGCGACCCCGAGTTCCGCAAGATCGTCTCCCCGATGGTCACCTACACCATCACCGAGCGTCTGAGCTGCCATCTCGAGCACGTCCGTAACCACCCGCTCACCACGCGTCGTTACTATCACCAGATGAACTACTAATCCTCTCAAATTGCTGCGGTTGTCTGCAGGCGAGCTGCGCAGAATGCCTCGCCTGCAGACCTGTTTCTGGGGTTGATCGAAATGGTTGTCCAGTATCTTCTAGTTGCACTGGTCGCATTTATTGCGTCCATGGACGAGCAATTATTTGGCATTACGATGCTTGGTCGTCCGCTGTTTACGAGCCTGTTTGTCGGCTTGATCCTTGGCGATGTCCAGCAGGGCGTTATCGTCGGCGCGGCTTTGGAGTCCATGTTCATGGGCGCCATCATGGTCGGCGCGGCGGTTCCTCCCGAGGTCTATGCTTCCGGCGTGCTTGGCTGCGCGTTTGCCGTCATTACGGGTACGGGCACGGCAACTGCCGTCGCGCTCGCCCTTCCCGTCTCCGTCTTCCTTCAGGTGTGGCGCAACTTCTGCTACGCCGTTCCGGGTGCCTTTGCCTGCAAGAAGATTGAGACCGCTCTGGCAAATCGCGATCTTGCCAAGGCGAATCTGTACCATCTGGCCATCGTGCCGCTGTCGATTGGCATTCCGTCTGCACTGCTGGTGTTTGGCTCGCTGTTCTTTGGTGCCGACCTTATCAACAATGCGCTCAACGCGATTCCGCAGTTTGTGATGGACGGCCTCAACGTTGCGTCCGGCGTCATGGTCTGCATCGGCTTCGCTCTTCTTATCAGGACCATGGGCGATAACAAGCTCCTTCCCTGGCTGTTCCTGGGCTTCATTATGGTCATCTACCTCAAGATGGACGTGGTCGGCGTCGCCGCAGCTGCCGTTTGCGTCGCGCTGCTCCTGGCCTTCCGCGAGGGCTCGTCCGGTCCGCAGACGGTTGCTGCAGATGAAGAGGAGGACTTCTAATGGCTATCCAGAACACCGACCTCAAAGAGGCCAAGAAGGACGCGATTATGACTCCCGATATGTATCGGAGCATGTTCCTTCGCCAGTTTACGAGCCAGTGCTCGCAGTCGTACGACAAGATGATGGCAATGGGCTTCATGTACACCATTCAGAAGCCCCTGCGAAAGATCTATCCCAACGACGACGATTACTATGCGGCACTCGATCGCCATACCGAGTTCTTTAACATCACGCCTCATGTGCTTCCGTTTGTAGCCGGCCTAACGGTTTCGATGGAAGAGCAGGCGGCTGCCGATAAGAACTTCGACACGTCCTCGATTAACGCCATGAAGGTCGGCCTCATGGGACCGCTTTCCGGCATCGGCGATTCGTTCTACTGGGGTACGTTCCGCGTGGTTGCCGCCGGCATTGGTATTGGCATCGCTTCGACGGGCAACCCGCTCGGCCCCATCGTGTACGCGCTCATCTACTCCGTGATTAACTTTGCAACGCGTATCGTCGCCGCCCATCTGGGTTACGACTTGGGAACCAAGTTTTTGCAGCAGTCCGAAGAGAGCAACCTTATGTCTCGCATGACGCATGCTGCTGGTGTCCTCGGAATGACCGTTATCGGCGCCATGATTGCGGCACAGGTCTCGCTGTCCACGGCTTTGACCTTTGACGTGGGTGGTTCGGAGATTGTCCTGCAGGATCTGTTCGATTCGATCTTCCCCGGTCTGCTGCCCTTGCTGGCAACGTTCGCTTGCGTTGCCCTCTATAAAAAGGGCGTCAAGACCATTTGGATCATCTTGGGCATCTTCGCAATCTGCATCATCGGAACGGGCTTGGGAGTGTTCGCGGCGGCGTAATGTTGGCTGCTATGCTCGCGCGTTGGATAACTAACTGACCGTTTGAAAACGGGGCTCGGCGTAAGGCCGGCCCCGTTTTTTATTTGAGGGATTTTCCGACCGTCCAAAAAATCTCACTCGTCCATCACTCACGCATCTCTCATCTCTCATTCGTCACTAATACGAGAGATAACTGAAAGACGAGAGATAAATATGAGAGATAACTGAGCAGCAAAGAGACAAGCAATCATGGTATTGTCTCAATACTGATTGTTCTATCAGCAAAAACATGTTTACATGAAACAGATGGCAGACATATTATCTTTCATCTCTCAATTATCTCTAATATGAGAGATAGCAGTAAGATGAGAGATAATTACGAGAGATAACTGAGAGACGAAGGAAATCTATTCGTGGCATTCTCCGCCGGGCCGAGCGAAAGGACATGCAGATGAACGAAAACGAGCTGACCGGTCTGCTCGAGTCTTTAAGGCGCATGGGCTCGGACGATCTTAAAGTCGAGGTCAAGGAGAGCGCCACGACGCTTTCCCGCGACGTATGGGAAACAGTTAGCGCATTCGCGAATACCGCTGGCGGAATTATCGTGCTCGGCGTGAGCGAGCGCGCGGGCTTTGTCCCGGTTGAGAACTTTGAGACCGAGAAGGTGCTCAACCAATTCGTAGCGGGCATGGGTGATGCCGGCGGTCGCGGAAAACTGGCCAATCCGCCCAAATACACCATTGAACGCGTGGAGCTCCAGGGCACCGTGGTTCTGGTCATCACGATTGAGGAGCTCGACCCGTCGAGCAAGCCTTGTTATGTCATAGAGCGGGGCGCTCAAGGCGGCAGCTACAAACGCATCGACGACAAAGATGTTCCGCTCTCGTCGACCGAGGTCCTGTCCTTGTCATCGTATGAACGGACGAGCCCCAGTGATCGCGATGCAGTGCCCGGCGCGGTCGCAGGCGATCTTGACGAGGCCCTGGTCGACCGCACGATAGAGCGTGCTTTCTCACTGACACCCCGTGCGATGCGCGACGCGCCGGACAAGAAAACGAAGCTGGAGCGCCTGAATTTCCTCGACTCCCAGGGCAATGTCACTAAAGCCGGGCTCCTGGCTGCGGGTGCCTATCCTCAGCAGTTCTATCCCAAGCTCTTTATCGATGTGGCGGTCTATGCCGGAACGCAGAAGGGCGCGGCGGGGTCGTTGAGGGTCATGGACCGTACGATCTGCGAGGGAACGTTGGGCGAGATGATTTCGGATGCTGTCGCGGCTGTCGCCAAAAACCTGCGCCGCACCGTGACCGTCCAAGGCATTTCGCGTATCGACTCGCTGGAGATTCCCGAGGAGGTCCTGCGTGAGGCAATCGCCAACGCGGTTATCCACAGGGAATACGGGGATCGGTTCTGTGGGCAATCGATCGCCGTCGACGTTTTTGACGATCGTATCGAGGTGGTGAACCCCGGCGGCCTATACGGAGGAAAGACTCGCGAGAACCTGTTTGACGGCAGCTCCCGATGTCGCAATGCGACGCTTGTGAAGCTCATGTCGCTTGTTCCATTGCCCGACGGTGCGGGCTCTCCTGCCGAAGGCAACGGATCGGGCATTCCAATGATGCTCGATGCCATGCGTGCGCACGGTCTGGCCGAGCCCCTGTTCTGCCCGGGGTTCGATCGGTTCAAGGTCGTACTTTACCGTTCAAAGATCGAGCCGGTCGATCATGGCGGAGGCTTAATTGTGACGGCACTCAAACACTACGGCGAGCTGGGGACGCGTGAGCTGGCAAAACGCACGGGGCTTACAATTTCCCAGGTTAGGTCGCGCGTCAACGCGCTCATTGCTCAAGGCGAGCTTGAGCCCACGGCGCCGTCGACAAGCCGCAACCGCAAATATCGACTGTCAGAGCGCGTGGAATAAATGCGTTAGTGGACGAGGCGACCCAATAATCGACCCTCGATTGGCGCCCACTAAGGTAAAGCGGTTGTTGCCCAGTCGACGGTGATGCTAAAGACTCGGCTTACGCCGGCATGGCCCCGAACCCGTCCATCAGGAACAGCCTGAGAACCAGCTTGATGACATTTCCCGGTTTGACTTCAGCCGTGCCAAAGACGTGGCGCTCGGCGAGCTCGCTGCAGTATGCGTAGATATCGCGGATAAGGTCCGCGCCCGAAAGCGTAAACATGTAGCCTGCGTCCGAAAGCGCATTGGGTGCGGCGGGCAACTTGGTCATGCGACAAAAGGTCAACAGGTCGGGCGCCATAGCGTCTTGGTAGCCAAGATGGCCGCCGTCTTCTTGTGCGGCGAGTTCCAGCTGGCGTACTCGATCCAGCGCCGCTGCCAGCACAAAGCTCGGTGTGGGCGCATTGACGTCTTCCGTGTTCGCCACGAGTTTGCCCGCCGCCTGTGTGACAAGCCAAGCGACCTCGCGCTGGCAACGCACGGCCTTGCGCGTAACCGGCTTGATGGACGAAGAAGAAACGCTCCCCTTAGGCGGATTCGAAGCAGCCATAAGACCCTCCCATGAACGACCCGGTCCAACAAGCCCGGATGAAACACGTGCTACATCAGTATACAGGGGAGTGGGGTAGCGGGGTACAAGCGCGCCAGCGGCAAACCGAGAGCATCAACAATGTGCCTCCGCTCTATTTGGACGATGGTACGTGGGTCATTAAGTACTCGGTTCAAGCGCCGGGTACCGTTGGTTTTCGAGACCAGAATTACAACCGTAAAATGCTCAACTGCATGGAATGTGACGTCCCAGTCGGAGTCATATTTGCAACCGAGGTGGGCTATAAGGTGCTCGGCCTTGCGTTTGTTGAGCGGTTCGAGCCCGAAAACGGATGGTTTGTTCTGCACGGTCCTGTTCATAAAGGCGGACCGGACCCTCGTTTTGCGCCCGACATGAGTTATCTGAAGCACATACCCGTCGATATTGAGTTTGCCGGACAGGGTGCGACCGACGATGAAATTTGGCTTTGGCGGTCTTTTACGATCGTGCTGTTTGATCGGATCGCGTGGCGATGCAATCTCGCACACGCCTGCCGGTGCATGCTCTTCCTGATTTGTATAGCGAGAGGGGAGCGAACGTGAGCTGGCGAGGCGATATTGCGATGGGGAAGTACGGAAAACTGCCGTGCGCCCTTATAGACAACAAAATGTTTCCGAGCGTAGAAGTTGATTGCGGGTCGTTTGTCGTCGCCTGTCCTTGCTGCGGCTCGCAAATACCGTGCCTCGACATTCGGTTCATCGATGCGTGCGACAGACTTAGCGACGAAGTGAGAAAACGGACAGGCGTTCATATGCCGGTGTATCAGGAG
>URUW01000020.1 GCA_900551205.1 uncultured Collinsella sp.
CCATGTCGCACGTGAACTCCGAGCCCCGCGGCGCGCTCGGCTTCGCGACGCCCGCGCGCGCCTTCAGGGCGATGCTCGGGGAGGACGCGGCGGCGCTGCTGGACGCCTACGGCGTGGGGGACGTGCCCATCGGGGAACTCGACCTGACGCCGGGGCTCATCGAGAGGGCGCGCGCAGAGAGGGGCGATGCCCCGCTGGCCTAGCCTAGGAGAAAAAACGGAATAGACGGACCGACCGTCCGGCTGAGTCTGGGAAGAGGTGCCGGGCGGCGGGCGGGGCATGGCCACCGGACCCATCGAAACACATCTCCACCATTCCTTCAACTGGGAAAATGGCGCCCCCGGGTCCCGGATAGGACCTCGGGGGCGTTCGGTTAACTGCGGGAGCGTGCCATCAGCTCAATGTGTTCGGTTGAGATCGGAAATCAACCCGCGTGTCGGCGCGGGGCTGATTCAGTTGAGATTACCTGAACATTCCGTCCCTCTTTACACCCTCGGGTATACTCAAAAGCTACTGATTCGATTTGATACCCAGCAACAGCAGAGGGGATAGTATATGTGCGGTTTTGTCGGTTTTGTCGGTGGGACGGATAACCAATCCGAGGTGCTCACCAAGATGATGGACCGCATCGTCCATCGCGGTCCCGACATGGGCGGCCAGTTTATCGAGGGCCGCGTTGCCCTGGGCTTCCGCCGCCTGTCGATCCTCGACCTGACCGAGGCCGGCGCTCAGCCCATGGCCAATGAGGACGGCAGCGTCGTTATCGTCTTCAACGGCGAGATCTACAACTTCCAAGAACTCCGTTCCGAGCTCGAGGCCAAGGGCTACAAGTTCCACTGCGGCGCCGACACCGAGAGCCTCCTGCACGGCTACGAGGAGTGGGGCGAGGCCGTCCTCGATCGCCTGCGCGGTATGTACGCCTTCGTCATCTGGGACAAGAAGAAGAACAAGCTTTTTGGCGCCCGCGATATCTTTGGCATCAAGCCGCTCTACTACTATCCCATGGCCGATGCGGGCGACGGCGCTCCGGGCGTGCTTTTTGGTTCCGAGATCAAGAGCTTCCTGGACTACCCGCACTTCCACAAGGCGGTCAACAAAAAGGCTCTGCGTCCGTACATGACGTTGCAGTATTCGGCAACCGAGGAGACCTTCTTCGAGGGTGTCTACAAGCTGCCGCCGGCGCATTACTTTACCGTAGACATCCCGACCGGCAAGATGAACATCGAGCGCTACTGGGATTGCGATTACTCTGCCGTCGAGAAGCCGTTCGAGGAGTACGTCGACGAGCTGGACGAGGTCGTGCACGAGAGCGTCGAGGCCCATCGCATCGCCGACGTCAAGGTCGCGTCGTTCCTCTCCGGCGGCGTCGACTCCAGCTACATCGCCGCTTGCCTCATGCCCGACAAGACCTTCTCGGTGGGCTTTGACTACAAGAACTTCAACGAGACCAACTACGCCAAGGAGCTTTCCGATAAGCTCGGCGTCGAGAATGTCCGCAAGATGATTACCGCCGACGAGTTCTTCGGTGCGCTCGAGGACATCCAGTATCACATGGACGAGCCGCAGTCCAACCTGTCTTCCGTGCCGCTATGGTTCTTGGCCGAGATGGCCCGCAAGGACGTCACCGTCGTGCTTTCGGGCGAAGGTGCCGACGAGCTCTTTGGCGGCTACGCCTACTACGAGGACACGGTCCCGGTGCGCAAGTACAAAAAGATGGTGCCGCTGCCCATCCGTCGCGCGCTCGGTAACCTGGCGCTGCATATGCCGTACTTCAAGGGGCATAACTTCCTGGTCAAGGGTGCCGAGATCCCCGAGAAGTCGTTCCTGGGACAGGCTCTGGTATGGCCGGAGCGCGAGGTCGACGGCGTGCTCAAGCCCGAGTACAACACCGGCGATGGCGCCTTCGAGCTCGCCGCTCCCATCTATGCGCGCGTGAAGGGTCAGCCCGAGCTGGTCAAGAAGCAGTACCTGGACATGAACATGTGGCTCCCGGGCGACATTCTGCTCAAGGCCGACAAGATGTGCATGGCACATTCGCTGGAGCTGCGCGTGCCCTTCCTGGACCGCAAAGTCATGGAGTTCGCCGAGCACATTCCCGACCGCTACCGCATCAACGAGAACGGCAACAAGCAGGTACTCCGCCACGCTGCCAACAAGTCGCTGCCCGATGAGTGGGCCACCCGTCCCAAGGTGGGCTTCCCGGTGCCGATTGTCTACTGGCTGCGCGAGCAAAAGTGGTACGACTATGTCAAGGAGTACTTCACCGCGCCGTGGGCAAGCGAGTTCTTCGATACCGACGAGCTCATGCACCTGCTCGATCTGCACTTTGCGGGCAAGGGCGATTTCCAGCGCAAGATCTATACGCCGCTCGTGTTCCTGGTGTGGTACAAGCGCTTCTTTATCGACGAGGACCAGCCCGCTGTTCAGGCTGCCTAGCCTCGGCTTACGAACGCCTGCGCGTAACGGCTCCTCCGGGAGCCGTTTTTGCATGGCGCGTTTCAGTTACTATAAAAGCCGTCCCTGCCAATGGCTGAGAAAGGTGAAAGATGCACCATTCGGATTCCGCAACCGTGACCACGGTCGATACGCTCGCCAAGCTACTCGATGCGTGCGGCGAGCTGCGCGCATCGGAGCAGGTTGACGAGCGCGCGGTGACCGGCTGCTCGTTTGATTCGCGCGCGGTCTCGGCAGGTGACGTGTTCTTTTGCAAAGGCGCTGCCTTTAAGCCCGCGTTTTTGAGCATGGCGCTCGATGCGGGCGCTGTCGCATTTGTGTGCGAGGAGTCGCTGGTCGAGTCTCTGGAGCCGCTGGCGCAGGAGAGCGGTGCTGCGATGCTGGTTGTTGATAGCGTTCGCACGGCCATGGCCCTGTTGCCGCCGGAGGTCTACGACCGTCCCGACCACGACGTCAAGATCGTGGGTATCACCGGTACCAAGGGAAAGACCACGGCCGCTTTTATGCTCCAGTCCATCATCAAAGCGGCGGGCGAGTCCTGCGGCATGATCGGCTCGGTGAGTACCGACGATGGCATCGAGTGCTATGAGAGCACCAATACTACGCCCGAGGCCCCCGAGGTCTGGCGCCATATCGCCAACTGCCGCACTTCCGGTCGCCAGTCCATGGTCATGGAGGTCTCGAGCCAGGCGCTCAAGTACCAGCGCGTCGAGAATCTGCCGTTTGACGTGGCGTGCTTCCTCAACATCGGCCGCGACCATATCTCGCCGATCGAACACCCTACGTTTGAGGATTATTTTGAGAGCAAACTCAGGATCTTTGACCAGGCAAAGACCGCCGTGGTGAATCTGGGCACCGAAGAGGTCGACCGTGTGCTGGAGGCAGCGTCGACGGCCGAGCGCTTGGTGACCGTTGGCGTCGAGCATCCCGAGGCAAGCCTGTGGGCGAGCGACGTACGCATGGTCGGCTTTAGCATCGAGTTCAACTTGCATGGCCTGTGTGCCGACGAGTCCGAGGCGGGGGAGAAGATCCTGCTGGGTATCGCGGGAGACTTTAACGTGGAGAACGCGCTGGTCGCTATCGCCGCCGCGCGCGAGATCGGCATCGGTATCGAGGCTATCAAGAAGGGCCTCTCCAAACTGCGTGTGCCGGGCCGCATGGAGGTCGTGGAGTCGAAGGACGGCCGCGTGATTTGCGTTGTCGACTACGCGCACAACCAGCTTTCGTTCCGCTCGCTTTTCTCGTCGGTCAAGCGCGCGTTTCCCGCCAGCCCGGTCATCGCAGTATTTGGCGCTGCCGGCGGCAAGGCGCAGGAGCGCCGCGAGCAGCTTCCGCGCGAGGCCGCACCATATTCCGACCTGATGATCTTTGCCAACGAGGACCCGGCTCACGAGGACCCGATGAAGGTCTGTCGCGAGCTTGCCGAGCATGTTCCCGACGATACGCCGAACAAGATCATCCTCGACCGCGAAGCCGCTGTGCATGCGGCGTTCAAGGCGGCGCGCGAGGAGTACGTCAACCCCGATGCTCCCACCATTGTCTTGCTGCTGGCAAAGGGTGACGAGGAGCTCATGCACGTGGGCGACGAGTTCGTGCCCATCGAGAGCGACCTTTCGCTGGCCAATCGCCTAATCGATGTTACCCAGTTTGACTAATGAACCATGATGGCGGCGACGCCCTGAGTGCGCTGTCGCCATAAGCGTGTTCCCTCAATCAAAACATGCCGTCCAAGTCCAAACCCTTCTACGTAAACGGAGTAACCATGTCCCACAACACCCTGCCGACCGTTGCCGAGCTTTCGGGCGAGATGCGCGAGCGTCTTGCCAAGGTTAAGTACGTCTTTACCGACCTGGACGCCACCATGCTCGCGCCCGGCTCGTGCGTGCTGCGCGACAACGACGGCAATCCCTCGACCAAGCTCGTCGAGGCTGTCGTGGCACTTGCCCGCGCTGGTATTCAGGTGGTTCCCACCTCGGGCCGCAACCGTACCATGATCCACGAGGACGCGCGCGTGCTCGGCCTCAACTCCTACATTGGTGAGATGGGCGGCCTGGTCATGTACAACCTCAAAGCCAACGATTGGGAGTATCTGACCGGCGATATGCCCTACGACCCCTCTTGCGGTCTCACGCCGCACCAGGTGATCGAGCAGACCGGCGTGTGCGAGAAGATCCTCGCCCGCTGGCCGCACAAGATCGAGTACCACAACGACATGTCGACCGGCTACAAGTACCGTGAGGTCACCGTCGGCATGCGCGGCGATGTGCCCGACGATGAGGTCCAGGCCATCCTCGACGAGGCCGGCTGCGGTCTGGTCTGGGCTTGCAACGGCCATCTGACTCACCTGTCCAAGCCGACGACGCTTGAGCTTAATCGCGTCGAGGACGGCCGCGCGTTTAACATCAATCCCGCCGGCCTCAACAAGGGCGTTGCCATCGCACGTTTCTGCGAGCACCTGGGTATCGAGCGCGAGGAGACGCTGGCGCTCGGTGATTCCGAGTCCGATTTCTACATGGCCGACCACGTTGGCACGTTCTGTTTGGTCGAGAACGGCCTGACCAGCGCCGGCGCGCCCGAGTTCCTGGACGCTTGCGATAACGCTTACGTCACGCGCGGCAAGATTGTCGACGGCTGGGTGGCAACGGCCGAGCTGCTGGTCGCGGCTCGTTCGTAGCGCGGTCCTATCGTTCTGAGCCATATCTTTTCGAGAGAGAATCTGGTGAGGTAATGTCCGATATCGAGAATCTGGCCGGGGACACGCGCCCCATTGGCGTATTCGACTCGGGTCTGGGCGGTCTGACGGTTGCGCGCGCGATTGCGACGGCGTTGCCGCACGAGTCCGTCTACTACTTTGGCGACACCAAGCGCTGCCCTTATGGCACTCGCACCGAGGACGAGGTGCGCTCGTTTGCGCTGCAGGCGGGCCGTTGGCTGTCGAAGCACGATGTCAAGCTCATGGTCATCGCCTGCAATACGGCGACCGCTGCGGCCTTGCGTTTGGCCCAGCAGGTGCTCGACGTCCCCGTCATCGGTGTGATTGCGCCGGGCGCACGCGCGGCAATCAACAGCACCCGCACGCGCCGGGTGGGCGTGCTCGCCACCAACCTCACCATTCGCTCAGGCGCTTACACGCGTGCCATTCAGGACCTGGATGCCGGCGTCGACGTATACGGCTGCCCGGCTTCGAGTTTTGTCGAGGTTGTCGAGCACGAGCTCGCCTCGGGTGCGCATCTGCAGGAGCAGTGGCTCGAGAACGAGGACATCTTCGATACGCCGGCCGTGCGAGCGCTGGTCGGCGCCACGGTTGAGCCGCTGCGCGATCGCGGAATCGATACCGTGGTGCTCGGCTGCACGCACTTTCCGCTGTTGGTGGGACCTATCCGCCATGCGCTGGGGCCTGGGGTGCGCGTCGTGAGTTCCGCCGAGGAGACTACGCGCGAGCTGACCGATATCCTCACGCGCCGTGAGCAACTGGCGGGCGACGCTGCCGAGCCGCAGCATCGCTTTGCCACTACGTCTGACAACATTGCCGAGTTTGCGGTGGCGGGCAGCTTTATCTTTGGCCAGCCGCTCAAAAGCATCGAGCATGTCGATATCGACGAACTGAAATAGATGTAGGGTTACCGTCCAAAGACTTGCCCTCTTCTTCTGCCGAAAGGATATTTCTATGGAGTACATGCAGGTCAACCGTGCCAACGGCCGTGCCGCCAATGAGCTGCGCCCCGTCAAGCTCACCCGTGGTGTTATGAAACATGCCCACGGCTCGTGCCTGGCTGAGTTCGGCGACACGCGCGTGCTTTGTGCCGCCACCATCGAGGAGGGCGTGCCGGGCTGGCGCAAGGGTGCCAAGGCCGGTTGGGTAACCGCAGAGTATGCCATGCTGCCGGCATCGACCGGTAAGCGTTGCAAGCGCGAGTACGCCAAGCGTAAGGGCCGCTCCATGGAGATCGAGCGCCTCATCGGCCGCAGCCTGCGTACCGTCGTCAACATGAAGGCGCTCGGCGAGTACACCGTTACCGTCGACTGCGATGTGATCCAGGCGGATGGCGGCACGCGTACGGCGAGCATTACCGGTGCCTGGGTGGCGCTGCACGACGCCCTTGCTATGTGGGTCGAGGCCGGCAAGATCGAGCGCATCCCGCTCACGGGCCAGGTTGCTGCCATCTCTATGGGCGTTGTCGACGGCAACACCCTGCTCGACTTGGATTATTCCGAGGACAGTCACGCCGAGGTCGACATGAACCTTGTCGCCACCGATACCGGTGAGATGATCGAGCTCCAGGGCACGGGCGAGCAGGCGCCCTTCGACCGCAAACGCCTCAATGCCCTGCTCGATTTGGGCGACAAGGGCATTGCCGAGCTCATCGAGCTCCAGCGCCAGGCCCTCGCCTAACCTGCAAAAAAGGGACAGGTTTATTTTGGCAGGTTTTATCTGCGGAAACGCCGATAGATAAGGTTGATGCCACATGGAAGGGGAGATGCCGAAGGGCCAGTCCCTTTTACGTGACTTTGCTATACGGACAAGGAGACCACTCATGGCACTTGAGAAGATCGACATCGACACCCTCGACCCGGCGGCGACCATCGTCGTGGCAACGGGCAACGCCCATAAGCTCACCGAGATCGAGGCCATTTTGGGCAAGGTCATGCCCGAGGTGCGCTTTGTGGCGCTCGGCCAGCTGGGCGAATTTGAGGACCCCGAGGAAAACGGCACGACGTTTTTGGAGAACGCCATCATCAAGGCGCAGGCTGCCGTCGAAGAGACGGGGCTCATGGCCATTGCCGACGATTCGGGCCTGGTCGTCGACGCGCTGGACGGTGAGCCCGGTGTGTATAGCGCGCGCTACGCGGGCGTTCACGGCGACGATGCCGCCAACAATGCCAAGCTGCTCGTGAATCTGGAAGGCGTGGCAGACGAGGACCGCACCGCGCGCTTTATGAGCGTCGTTGCGCTCATCGATACGGACGGCCTGGTCACCTATGGCGAGGGCGCCTGTGAGGGCGTTATCGCGCACGAGGGCCGCGGCGATCACGGCTTTGGCTACGACCCGCTGTTCCTGCCGGTCGATACGCCGGGCAAGACTATGGCCGAGCTCACGGCGGACGAGAAGAACGCCATCAGCCATCGATTCCATGCGCTCGAGCACCTATCCGCCAAACTGACGGGCGAGGAGTAAGCCGTGCGTGCGGTGGTGCAGCGCGTACTCAATGCCGGCGTGACAGTCGACGGCGAGTGCGTGGGCAAAATTGGGCGCGGCTATCTGGTGCTGTTGGGCGTGGGCCACGGCGACACGCGCGCCGAGGCTGATAAGCTGTGGGGCAAGCTCCGCGGCTTGCGTATTAACGAGGACGAGAACGGCAAGACCAATCTGGCGCTTGCCGACGTCGACGGTGAGGTGCTCGTGGTGTCGCAGTTCACGCTGTTTGCCGATTGCCGTCATGGTCGCCGTCCGTCCTTTACGGATGCCGGCGCCCCCGATGTCGCCAACGAGCTCTACGAGTACTTCCTGACGCTTGTGCGCGAGGACGTCGAGCACGTAGCGCATGGCATCTTCGGCGCCGACATGAAGGTCGACCTCGTCAACGACGGTCCATTCACCATCGTCCTCGATACCGACAATCTGTAAGTAGCCAAATTAGCTACTTGCGCGTGTTTGTAACAGGGTGCTATAGTATTAGAGTTTTGTCTATCTTAGGGGTATTATCCCCTTTTTGAATTGCATCTTCTGGAGGCCCTGTTCATGGAAGAGATGGAAGTCAATCACGTCGACGACATCCACGAGAAGCTGACCGATATGGTGGGCGATCGCGTTAAGGTGAAGGCCAACATGGGCCGCACCCGCGTCGTCGAGCGCATGGGCACCATCAAGAGCGTCCATCCGGCAGTCTTTATCGTCGAGGTTGACGAGCGCCGCGGCCGCAAGTCGCGTCAGTCCTACCAGTATATCGATGTCCTCACCGGTCAGGTCGAGCTGTTCGACCCCGAGAGCGGCGAGCATATCTTTACCCCGCTCGGCAATCAGCTCGAGGAGCACTAGCGGTGACCGATCGGTCCCTGACTCTTTCCGCGCCGGCAAAGATTAACCTCTACCTGGGGGTTCATACCGAGCGCGATGACCGCGGCTACCACAGGGTCGATTCCCTGATGGCAGCCGTCGGTCTTTCCGATTCCGTGACGGTCGCGCCGGCGCAGGCGCTGACCGTCCAGACGGTTCCGGCATCAGATTTTCCCATGCAAAAGAATACGGCGTATCGGGCTGCGGTTGCTATGGCCGAGCATTATGGTCGCGAGGCAAACATCTGCGTGATGATTGAGAAGCGCATTCCATTGTGCGCCGGCTTGGGCGGCCCCTCGACGGATGCGGCCGCGGTCATTGTCGCCTTGGCGGAGCTCTGGGGAATTGATCGCACCGACCCCGCGCTCGACGACATTGCGCGGGGTATTGGTGCTGACGTCCCGTTCTTTTTGCACGCGAGCCCTGCGTTCTACGTAGGTGGGGGAGACGTGCTGGCAACTGAGTATCCCGCGCTGCCCGCAACGCCCGGCGTGTTGGTCAAGCCGCGCGAGGCAAGCGTTTCGACAATTGAAGCCTATCGACGTTTTGACGAGGCTCCGGTGCCTGCAGACAAGCCCGGCGCGATCGCATCTGCCCTTCGCTCGGGAGACGCAGAGGCGGCCTACGCGCTCGTCCACAACAACCTGGGTGCCATTTCCGCACAGATGGAGCCGCAGATTCAAATGGTTCTCGATTGGCTGCGTAAACAGGACGGCACCGTTGCTGTAGATGTGTGCGGATCGGGTGCCTGCTCATTTGCCATTTGCGACACCGCCGCCACGGCCGAAAGGCTTGCCGACGCTGCCCAGCAAAACGGCTGGTGGTCCTGCGCGACGGAGCTCATTCCCAACACGGTTCAAATCGACGCGCCAAAGAAATAAAATTTTCTCTAGCACGCGGCGAAAATCTTTGTTACTATAGTCGAGCTAACGGGTTGTGGCTCAGTTTGGTAGAGCACTGCGTTCGGGACGCAGGGGTCGCTGGTTCAAATCCAGTCAACCCGACCAGAGCATGAGGAGGGACCGCTTCTTGCGGTCCCTTTTTTTAGCTATTGTTGTGATACCGCGATACCCGCGGTATACTCATTCGAGCTTGTCTCGCTGTATTGTGGAGGTCTAAATGTTTGGACTGAGGGCTCCTGAGCTCATCATTATTCTCGTCGTTGTCCTGATTATCTTCGGGCCCAAGAACCTGCCGAAGCTCGGCAAGTCCCTCGGCTCTACCGTCAAGAATATCCGTGAGGGTATGGAGGGCGACGATAAGGCCGAGACCAAGCAGGCCGAGGAGGTCGTGGTCGAGCAGTCCGAGGAGGACAAGGAGATCGCTGAGCTCGAGGCCAAGCTCGCTGCTGCCAAGAAGAAGCAGGCAGAGGACAGCGACGCGGACGCAGAGTAGTCCCATCCCTTTGGGGTGAGCACCTGACCGGCTTGCCCGCAGGCTAGCCGGTCTTTTTCGTTTTGTTGACAGTTGATTGTTTGATCAGAGTTGGGGAGATATCCGTATGGACGCAAGCCAGATCGTACTGACCGCTGAGGGCCGCCAGAAGCTCGTCGAGGAGCTCGCTTGGCGTGAGGGCGATTACGCCAAGGAGATCGTCGAGGACATCAAGGAAGCCCGCGCGTTCGGCGACCTTTCGGAGAACTCCGAGTACGACGCCGCCAAGGACAAGCAGGCCCAGAACGCCGCTCGTATTGCCGAGATCCAGGCCATCCTCGCCAACGCTCAGGTTGCTGCCACCACAGGTGATCTGACCGTCTCCATCGGTTCCACCGTTTCGCTGATTGATCCCAACGGCGAGGTCATGGAAGTCACGCTCGTCGGTACCACCGAGACCAACTCGCTCGAGCACAAGATTTCCAACGAGTCTCCGGTCGGTCACGCCATCATCGGTCACGGCGAGGGCGACTCCGTCGAGGTCGTTACGCCTTCCGGCAAGACTCGCGTCTACACCATCGCCAAGATTGCACGCTAGACCACGGTCCCGCGTAAAGGTTTGTTTTCGCTCCCTGGGACCGAATCCTGGGGAGCGTTTTAGTTTGAGGAGCTAACTTATGGCAGAGAACCAGAACGCCGCAGATCAGGCATCGACGCTCAACGACGAGCGCGCCACCCGCCTGGCCAAGCGCGCCGCCCTGTTCGAGGCGGGCCAGAACCCCTATCCCGAGCACTCTGAGCTTGAGGACTACGTTGCCGATATCGAGGCTAAGTACGCCGAGCTTGCCGATGGCGAGGACACCGAGGACGTCGTGAAGATCGCCGGCCGTGTGGTCGCCAAGCGCGGTCAGGGCAAGATCATGTTCATCGTCGTACGCGATGCGACTGCCGAGATTCAGCTGTTCTGCCGCATCAACGACATGGACGAGGCCGCCTGGAATACGCTCAAGTCCCTCGACCTGGGCGACATCCTGGGCGTGACCGGCGTGGTTGTGCGCACCCAGCGCGGCCAGCTTTCCGTTGCCCCTAAGAGCGCGACCCTGCTTGCCAAGGCCGTTCGTCCGCTGCCCGAGAAGTTCCACGGTCTTTCCGACAAGGAGACCCGCTATCGCCAGCGCTATGTCGACCTGATCGCCAACGACGACGTTCGCGAGACCTTCCGTAAGCGTTCGCAGATTCTCTCCACCTTCCGTCGCTTTATGGAGTCCGACGGCTACATGGAGGTCGAGACCCCCATCCTGCAGACCATCCAGGGTGGTGCCACGGCCAAGCCGTTCATTACCCACTTCAACGCGCTCGATCAGGAGTGCTACCTGCGTATTGCCACCGAGCTGCACCTCAAGCGCTGCATCGTCGGTGGTTTTGAGCGCGTGTTCGAGATCGGCCGCATCTTCCGTAACGAGGGCATGGACCTTACCCACAACCCCGAGTTCACCACGATGGAGGCCTACCGTGCCTTCTCCGACCTCGAGGGCATGAAGGCGCTCGCCCAGGGTGTCATTAAGGCGGCTAACAAGGCCATCGGCAACCCCGAGGTCATCGAGTACCAGGGCCAGACCATCGACCTTTCTGGTGAGTGGGCCAGCCGTCCCATGACCGACATCGTCTCCGACGTGCTCGGCAAGCAGGTCACCATCGACACGCCGGTCGAGGAGCTCGCTGCCGCAGCACGCGAGAAGGGCCTGGAGATCAAGCCCGAGTGGACTGCTGGCAAGATCATCGCCGAGATTTACGATGAGCTGGGCGAGGACACCATCGTCAACCCCACGTTCGTGTGCGATTACCCCATCGAGGTCAGCCCGCTTGCCAAGCGCTTTGAGGACGATCCGCGCCTGACGCACCGCTTTGAGCTGGTTATCGCCGGTCACGAGTACGCCAACGCGTTCTCCGAGCTCAACGACCCGGTCGACCAGGCCGAGCGCTTTGCCGCCCAGATGGCCGAGAAGGCTGGCGGCGACGACGAGGCCATGGAGTACGACGAGGACTACGTGCGCGCCCTCGAGTACGGTATGCCTCCCGCGGGCGGCATCGGCATCGGTATCGACCGCGTGGTCATGCTGCTCACCAACCAGGCTTCCATCCGCGACGTGCTACTGTTCCCGCACATGAAGCCCGAGAAGGGTTTCCAGTCCGGTGCCGCTGCCGCCAAGGCTGCCGAGGCCGGCAACGCCGCGAGCCCGTTCGTCAAGCCGCTCAAGCCCACGGTTGATTACTCCAAGATCGCCGTCGAGCCGCTGTTTGAGGAGTTCGTCGACTTCGATACCTTCTCCAAGAGCGATTTCCGCGCTGTGAAGGTCAAGGCGTGCGAGGCCGTCAAGAAGTCCAAGAAGCTGCTGAACTTTACGCTCGACGACGGCACTGGCACCGACCGCACCATCCTCTCCGGCATTCACGGTTATTATGAGCCCGAGGACCTGGTCGGCAAGACTCTGCTCGCCATCACCAACCTGCCTCCGCGCAAGATGATGGGTATTCCCAGCTGCGGCATGCTCATCAGCGCTATCCACGAGGAGGAGGGCGAGGAGCGTCTCAATCTGATCCAGCTCGACGCTTCCATCCCCGCCGGCGCAAAGATGTACTAACTAGTTACGCGGTTCTACGAACCGCGTAACGGCTCGACGCTGCGCGGGCCGCATTTGGACAATCTGACGTTCAACTTCAAGGGCGCGACCAGAAGGTCAGCGCCCTTTCGTTTCACGTCACCTTGTCTCAAATGCGGCCCGCTCGCTAACATTTCCAAAACATCGGCGTTTCCGTTGTCGCTGGCACATGGGGGTGACACTTGGGGACGTTCCTTTTCTGCCGGTAGTCATTGGGGGCGTTCTTGAATGACTAGTCGTTTAAGAACGTCCCCAATGACTAGGTCAAAAGGCTCCGAGCGCGGCGTGCTCATGCCCGTCGTGGTGCGCCCGAAGGGGGGGGACGGCTGCTACGAGCTCGATCATTTGCGAGGAGAAGACGAACCAGTCGTTGCAGATCCAATATGGATCTCGCCGACCTCGGCAAGCTGCTCGATGAGTGGAAGCCCTGTCGGGTCGTCTATTTCAACACCACCCAGAATGATGGTGTCATCGCGCAGGTCGATCTGCGTGTTGAGCACAGCGAGGTTAAAGCCGGAGGCCACAAATCCGATAGCAGCCAGGACGAGCCCCGTGGCAACAAGCCCACCCGCTACGGCAAGGTAAGTCCTTTTTACGCTGGACATGTTTGCACTCCTTCCTATGCCGTGAGCGGCGCCGCTTCGGCGCCCATGCGGCTCTTATTGCCTCGATCTTTCCAGAAGGGCGAAACGGCTTTCTTCGCCCAAAGGGCAGAGAGGCGCGCGATCTGCTTGGACGCCGTCCAGGCGCCGGCTCCCGTGAGGAGCGCCACACCGATGGAAGCGAATCCCATTCCCATCGAGGCCAAAACGTACGGAACATGCCCGATAATGATGCCGTCCACGGCGAACAGGAGCCCTACCAGGCCCGCGCCCCCGAATGCCGCGGCCACGATCCACACGCAGAGCGCAAGAACCCAAATACAGATGTAGACTGCAGCGGCAACGGCGACGAACGCGAGCAGCAGCGGAATCCATACCGGAGAGCCCACGATGGCGAGCGCCCATAGAAGTGCCGTGCTCTTGCGCTTGGTCCTCGCGATCGCGCGCGGCACGGCGGGCAGTTCGTTGAGCGTTGCCTCGGCGACCTCACCGGGCGTGCCCATGGCGGCCACAGCCTCGGCCTCCGTCATGCCGTCCTCCATACGGTCGGCGATGGCCTCCGCGTAGAACTCCTGCGTTTCCTTTACCTGATCTGCCGGCAGGCAGGCCAGAAGCTCGCCCAGCCGGTTCAAGAACTCATCGCGCGTCATGGTGCGCCCCCTCCACGTAACGGTAGATCTCCTGCACGGATGGCCATTCGGCGAGGAACTCGGCGATACGCTCGCGCCCGGCGTCCGTGATGCGGTAGTACCTCCGCAGCCGCCCGTTGTGCTCGGCGGAGCGCGCGGTGATGCAGCCCGCCTTCTCCAGGCGCTTGAGCAACGGATAGAGCGTGGATTCCGTGAGCCCCATACTCGCGGGCACGTCCTTCACGATCTGATAGCCGTAGGATTCCTCGCCCGAGACGGCCGCGAGCACGCAGGCCTCGAGGAAGCCGCGCTTCATCTGTGCCTCCATCCGCACACCTCCTTTCGTAGTATACTGTGTAACACCTACTATACGACACATAGTATATGATGTCAACAGTTGTCGTATAGGGAGTCCGGTCTGTCTGTCCCCTGCGGGTACTCATTGGGGACGTACTTAAATGAGTACCCATCGCTCAAGGTGGCACCTGGGGACGTTCCTTATGTGCCGGCACTTTGGGACACTCCTTGTCAAGGTTTTG
>URUW01000021.1 GCA_900551205.1 uncultured Collinsella sp.
CCAGACGGCTGGCCTCGGACACCAGCGAGAATGCGCCGGTGATGAGCGCCTGCGAGGCGATGATGGCCGCGACGGTGGAAAGGCCGACGGCAAAGGGGCGCAGACCCGGGGCGAGCATCTGGTAGAAGGGGTTGAGGTCGGCGATACCCATGAGCTCCGGGTTGCCGGCGTTGTTGATAAGCCACGCGCCCTGGCCCATGTAGGACAGCAGCAGGCAGCACTTAACGAACGGCCAGGTGGCATAGATGTTGCCGCGGCCCACATGACCCATGTCGGAATAGAGCGCCTCGGCACCGGTGGTAGCGAGGAAGCAGCTGCCCAAAATCATGATGCCCGCATGGTTGTTGGGGCTCAGCAGAAAAGCGATGCCACGCAACGGGTTGAGGCACAGCAGCACCGCGGGATACTGGCAGACAAAGAACAGGCCCGTGCCGCCCAGGAACAAAAACCACAGCGTCATGATGGGGCCGAAGGCGTGACCGATCTTGGCCGTGCCGATGCGCTGCACCAAGAAGAGCGCGATGATGATGGCAAGCGTGATGGCGACGACACGACCCTGGTCGTCACCGAGCACGGCATGAACCGCCGGAATGGTGCGCAGGCCCTCGATGGCCGTGGTCACGGTAACGGCAGGCGTGAGGATGCCGTCGGCGAGCAGTGCCGCGCCGCCCAGCATGGCGGGGATGATAAGCCACTTGCCGCAGCGCTTGACCAGGCTGTACAGGGCAAAGATGCCGCCCTCGCCGTGGTTGTCGGCGCGCAGCGAGATCAGCACGTACTTGACGGTCGTCAGCAGCGTGACCGTCCACACGACAAGGGAGAGCGCGCCGAGCACGAACTCCTGCGTGACGCTTCCGATGCCGCCGTTGCCGGCAACGAGCGCCTTGGTTACATACATGGGGCTGGTGCCGATATCGCCGTACACCACGCCCAGCGTGACGAGCATCGCCGAGATGCTCACAGGAATCGCAGCGTGCGAGGCTACTTCCTTTGCCTTTTGTTCCATAAGCCAGTTTCCTCCCAATTTTAACGTTCGACGGGATTATAGGTAATCAGCCCATGTTTGAATGGTACTGTTTTCCCAGCTAAATAAACATTTATGCGGCCTTTAGGCCACCGCGGCGATATGGAATGTGACAAAGGGACAGTCCCTTTGTCACATTCGTCATTTTCCGAGCCAGTTCTTGAACCACCACTCCATGGAGCGGCTCATCTCGGCCATAAAGGGACTCGTGTGCTTACGGGTGTAGATATCGACGACGCGCTCGCCCACCTCGCGGGCGTGCGGGCGAAACATCGCGTCCATCTCGGCCACCTGCGCATCCATCGTCGCGGCGTCGGCGCGACAATAACGCTCCTCATGCACCAGGTTCACCACGGGATGCGCGATCGCCGGGCGCTCCTTGCGGGGCGTGCCGATGATGAGCATCGACAGCGGCATGGTATAGGGAGGCAAGTCCAGCAGCGCGGCGACTTCCTCGGCGTTCTCGACGACATCGCCGATATAGCAGCTCCCCAGCCCCAGGGCCTCGGCGGCAACCACGGCGTTTTGAGCGGCGATCATGGCATCCTGTGCCGCGATGGCAAAGTCGCCCAGGCCCGGCGCACGACGGGGCGACTTGCCCGTGCGCTCGACAAACTCGGGCTCAAAGCAACCCACGTGCTCAAACAGATCGATCCACTTGGCATAGTCGACTACAAATATGAGTGCCCAGGGCGCCTTAGCGATCATGGGCTGATGATCGCACAGGTCGGCCAGGCGGTCCAATGTGGCCTGCTCACGAATGCTCACGATGGAATACATCATCATGGCGCCTGCCGACGGCGCACGGCTCGCCGCATGCAGAATCGCCGCCCGCTGTTCGTCGGTCACCGCCACGGGACGGTCATCGTCATCACGCGCGAAGGCACGCGTAGACGAGCGATGCTCCAAGATGTCCAGTACCGCGTTGCCCGTAGTCTCGACCGGATAGCCGTATGTATCCACGACCGCAGCTCCGTCGCTGCCCATGTCCGCCTTGCAAACCCGCTCGCTCATCGCCCTACCCTCGCCATTTCTTTAAGAAGCCTTTACGTTTCCGTGTAATTCCCGTCCATTATCGCGCAGGTCGCCGCTACATTGCGCAACACCGCCACGCACGCGCGTTATTATGGCTGGTTGTTGTGCGCAGTCACCAAATGCAGCGCATATCTTGGTAACAATCGGGTAAACCCCCGCTTTCGTAGGTTTTAGTTTGTGAGGAGTCTCAGCATGTTCGCTGCCGCCATCTCGCTCGTCGGTCTTGCGGCGACCGTCTACCTTGTCTTGCGCGAGGCCAAGGCCATTCGCGCTCAGTCGGGCACCGTTGCCAAAAGCGCTCTTGGGTGGAGCGTCGCCTTCGGCCTGTTCCAGCTCTTTTTGACCATTTGGGGCGCCATTGGCCTCGTCGCCCAAAACGAGCCGCTCGCCTTTGCGATGCTCATCCTGACCAATGCCATCCTCACCGGCTGCGCTTGGGCCAGCATCGCCCGCGACCGTATCGCCCCGCGCGTCTTTGCGTTTGCCGCGCCCGATGCCCCCGCTCCCACCGGCAAGCTCGCCCGTCTGCGCGGCGCCTTTGTGGGCAAACCGCTCGTCGCCGCCGTCCTGTGCCTGCTGCTCGCCGGCGTCTTTGCGCTGCTGGGCATGGAGGTCTCATCCAACCACGACTTTACCTGGGTCTACCCCCTGTGCATCCTGCTCGAGTGGGCTATCATCACCGTGCTCATGACCGGCTTGTTCTTCCTATTCCAGCGCCACGGCGCAGCTCCGGCCGTCCTGGCCTTTGCCCTCTTTGTCCTGGGCATTGCCGAGTTCTTCGTCATCACGTTTAAATCCATGCCCATCCAGCCGGGCGACCTTTCGGCCATTTCCACCGCCGCCGCGGTCGCCGGCAACGGCTACACCTTCTCCATCTCGCTGTTCTGCGTGCTGTCCATGGGCTTTACCGCCATCGCCATGCTGCTATGCGAGTACGCCGGCCTGGTGGCACCGCACCGTCAGAAGGGTGCCGCCAACGCCAAGCGCATGCTGCTCACCAACCTGCTCGTAGCGGTGCTGTGCCTGGGCGGCGTGACCGCGCATGTCACGCTCATCGACTACTACAACACCCTCGGCATCACCGTCTACACCTGGCGCCCGCTCGAGAGCTACTGGCGCGAGGGCTATCTACCTGCCTTTATTAGTGCAGCACAGTCCATCAAGCCGCCCAAACCCGCCGACTACTCCGTCGACGACGCCAAGGCCACGCTCAAAAAGTACGCCAAGGCCTACGACAAGTCCGATGCCGCCAAGAGTGACGAGCGCACCGCCGCAAAGGAGCAATTCGACAGCGAGAAGCCCACGGTCATCGCCATCATGAACGAGACGTTCTCGGATCTGTCGATCTACCAGAACATGCGCGCCGGCTACGAGGGCCCGCAGTACTTTAAGAGCCTGTCCAACTGCCTCAGTCGCGGCAAGCTCTATGTGAGCGCCTACGGCGGCGGTACCGCCAATACCGAGTTTGAGTTTATGACCGGCAACTCCATGGCCAACCTGGGCTCGGGCGTGTACCCCTACACCATCTACAACATGGAAACGACCGGGAACCTGGCAGAGCAGTTCAAGTCGCTCGGATATTCCACCACGGCCATGCACCCCAACCACGCGACCAACTGGAACCGCGAGAACGTCTACAAGGACTTTGGCTTTGACCAGTTCCTGTCCATCAACGACTTCCAGGGAGCCGATACCCTGCGCGGCATGGTGACCGACCAGGCTACCTACGACAAGATTCTTGAGCTGCTCGACCAGAACGCCGATCCGCAGTTTATCTTCGACGTGACCATGCAGAACCACTCGGGCTACGACACGGGCCTGCTGCCGGTCGACAAGCAGATGCACCTGAACATCGACACGACCGACCTGGACGCCAAGACCGTCGAGGACGGCACGCTCTCCGATGTCGACGAGTATGTCTCGTGCATCGAGCAGTCCGACCAGGCGCTGCGCTACTTCCTTAACGCCTTAAGCAAGCTCGACCGCAAGGTGGTCGTGGTGTTCTGGGGCGACCACCAGCCGTTCTTCCCGTCCAAGTTCAATGACAAGTGGTTTACCAACGAGGACGACGCCACGCACCAGGAGCGTCTGTGGCAGACC
The DNA here is from genome assembly GCA_900551205.1 of uncultured Collinsella sp. Classification (GTDB taxonomy): domain Bacteria; phylum Actinomycetota; class Coriobacteriia; order Coriobacteriales; family Coriobacteriaceae; genus Collinsella. Next base: position 4,160 of record URUW01000021.1, read on the forward strand.
GACTACATCATCTGGGCCAACTACGACGTTGCCGGCTGCGACCAGACGAGCGAGGTCGACGACCTGTCCACCAACTACCTGTCCACTCAGCTCATGCAACTGATCGGCGCACCGCTGACCGACTACCAGAAGGCGCACATGACGCTGCGCGAGTCGCTGCCCGCCATCAACTCGGTGGGCTACGAGGACGCCAGCCTGCGCTGGGCGCTCTCCTCCAACGTCACCGGTGACGACGCCGCTGCCGCAGCCGCCACCAAGGCGCGCGAGGATTACGCCAAGATGCAGTATTACGAGATGTTCCGCGACGGCAAGAACGTGTACACCGAGCACTTCCAGACCGAGGCCAACGAGACCGACCCCAACCTGGCACCGGGTACAACCAAGATCAAATAGCGACACGTCTTAACTGGTTCGTCTGCCCGGCGGCGCGAAACGTAAGGTTCCCTGCTCGGACAGTCCTGCTCGCACGGAGAGCACATTAAGTGCTCTCCGGCTCGTGCGGAACTCGCGATGAACCTTACATTCCGCGTCGCCGGGCAGACGCCTCGGTGTTGAAGTGCGGCTTGTCATGAAAGCATCCGCAACATATATAAGTTGAAGGCCACATTAAGTGGCCTTCTTTATATTCGGAAAGTGTGTCCCGGAATCTGCCTTCGGAATGGGACGCAGTTTCCGCTTGAGGGCCTGTTGGGAAAGCGCATCCCACTTCAAGAGTAAATTCCGGGTCGCACTTTCCGCTAAGGCTCTCAACCGGAAAGTGCATCTCATTCCAAGCCTTAATTCCGGGACATAGCTTCCGGACAAGACATCAACCGGAAAGTGGGGACCACTCTGAGCGCCGATTCTGGGACACACTTTCCGAAACCCCGCCCATCCGGAAAGCCCGTCCCACTCCGAATACATCCAGGCATAAAATCATCAGCTTATTAGGCCTTCCATCAATAAAGAGGCGCCCTCCCGGACGGCGGGCACGAAGTTCATCGCGAGTTCCGCACGCAAAGAAGGCCACTTAATGTGGCCTTCGTCTTGCGCAGGACTGTAGAGCAGGCAACCTTATGCCTCGCCCGCAGTCCCGGACCAACCAGCTTCAAGCCGCAGTTACGACAGCGCAATACCGCCAAGCCAGCCCCAACGCACGCCCGACCCAGTGCCATAGAAGCTAATAAACGAATCAAGCGACTTAGACGTAATGGCGCCCTCGTTGCTCATTACGATGCCGCCGCCAACGTAGATACCCACATGACCGTAGATAAGGCCCGGAGCACCCGTGCCGCTGTGCGAGGAATCGGCCACGATCATGCCCACCTGCAGCGCCGAGCGGTCGGAGCTATAGCACCAGGCGTTGAACATGTCACACGCGTTGCCGCCAAAATAGCCCACGCCGGCATTGCGGAAGACATTGGTAACCCACGCCGCGCACCAGTTCTGACCCGGCGAAGGCGTGGAGTAGCACGCGTTGACGACGGCCTGCTGCTTGCCCGAGCCGGCATTCTGCTGCGGAGTTCCGGGCGCATACGATCCACCGCCCGAGCTCGAACCACCCGAGTAGGAATTGTTCTTGTTCGCGGCGGCCGCGGCAGCGGCGGCCTTCCTAGCGGCCTCCTCGGCCTGGGCGGCAGCGAGAATCTCGGAATCGCGCTGAGCCATGAGCTCCTTGACGTCGTCGGAAAGACCGTTCAGCACGGTCTGGACTTCTTGCTGCTTGGCCTGCATATCCTGCATCTGAGCCGTCTGCTGGTCCTTGAGTTTCTCCAGGTTGGCCTTTTGTGCTTCGAGCTCGGTCTTCTGCGCGTCGAGCTCAGCCTGAATCGTCTGGATATCCTCGATGGCATCGCGGTCGCTCTTGTTGATCTTCTCAACGTAATGCGCGTTGGCGACGAGTTCCTCAAACGAGCCAGAGGCCAGCAGCAGCGACAGGATGTTCGTACCGCCGGACTTGTAGCTGGCGGCCACGCGATCGGAAAGGTCGTTGCGCTTCTTCTTGAGCTCGGCCTTCTTTTCATCGATCTGGGCCTGCGTGTCGTCAATCTTGCCCTGGACATTCTCGATGTCGTTGAGGGTCTGGGCATTCTTGTTGGCCAGCGCCGCATACTCATTTGCGATGCTGTCGAGCTGGGCCTGAACCTCGTCGAGTTGGGCCTGGGCGGCATTCAATTTATCGGTGGTTTCTTTGGAAGCCTCCGCCGCATGGGCGCGAGTGGGCAGGCCAAAAAGAACTGCCGCAGAAGCGGCGCCGAACAGGGCCTTAAGGGCAGTGCGGCGCGAGAGCTCCTGGGAAAGGATGGAATCGCTGTTTGGTGACATATGTACTCCGTTACATGCTTATTTATATGTCGCTCAACTCATACATATTAGCGTACATATGGCGCGTCCCAACGATTTCCACGAACGGCAGGAAACTACAAGGTCGGCGGCTCGTAAGCAATTGTCAAATTTGAGGTAACAATTGAGCAAGCTCTTATATGAGTACGTTAACATAATCCTCTGCTTTTCCTACAGTGCACCATTTGGGCGTCCCCGCCTGCGCTATACTCCCCTCTAGAAGTGTTCCTGATTCGATAGGAGACTACATGTCCAAAGCACTCGACCCCATAGACACCTGCGTCCTCGTTACCGGTGGCGCCGGCTTTATCGGCTCGCACACCGTCGTTCAGCTGCTCGAGGGTGGCTACCAGGTCGTCATCGTCGATGATCTCTCCAACTCCAGCGCCGTCGCCGTCGACCGCGTCAAGACCATCGTGGGCGACGAAGCCGCCAAGAACCTCACCTTCTACAAGGCCAACGTGCTCGACCGCGATGCGATGAACAAGATCTTCGATACCCATCAGATCGACCGTGTCATCCACTTTGCCGGCTTTAAGGCCGTCGGCGAGTCGGTGAGCAAGCCCGTCGAGTACTACCACAACAACATCGAGAACACCCTGGTGCTCATCGACGTCATGCGCAACCATGGCTGCAAGTCCATCATCTTCTCGAGCTCCTCGACCGTCTACGGCGACCCGGACAACCCGCCCGTCACCGAGGAAGATCCCAAGAAGCCCGCAACCAACCCCTATGGCTGGACCAAGTGGATGATCGAGCAGATCCTTATGGACGTCCACACCGCCGACCCCGAGTGGGACGTCGTGCTGCTCCGTTACTTCAACCCCATCGGCGCTCATCCGTCGGGCCTGATCGGCGAGGACCCCAAGGGCATCCCCAACAACCTGGTGCCCTATGTCGCCCAGGTCGCCGTGGGCAAGCTCGAGGCCGTTCAGGTCTTTGGCAACGACTACCCCACCCCCGACGGCACCGGCGTGCGCGACTACATCCACGTGTGCGATCTGGCCTCTGGTCACGTTGCCGCCCTTAACTGGATGAACGGCAAGACCGGCGTCGAGATCTTTAACCTGGGCACCGGCACCGGCACCTCGGTACTCGAGGTCGTCGCCGCCTTCTCCAAGGCTTGTGGCAAGGAGCTGCCCTACGTGATCCGCGAGCGCCGCGCCGGCGACATCGCTGCCAACTGGTGCGATGCCTCCAAGGCCGAGCGCATGATGGGCTGGAAGGCCCAGTACGACATCGCGGACATGTGCCGCGATAGCTGGAACTGGCAGAGCCGCAACCCCAACGGCTTCGCCGACGCCGAGTAGCCACTCCCCCGTGCTAGGTTTTGTGGCATGCCTCAAAACCTAGCACGCGACATGCTCGGCACATGCCGCTTCCTGCATGGGTAGATTTCTAGACATGTCCCAAAAATCTACTGGCCCCGGCCTCCAATGTGAGGTCGGGGCTTTTTAGGAACTCGTTCTCGAGCTCGAGCTCGCGCATGCACTTGCGGCCGCCGCGACCGGGTGGTTGGTCAGCTCCTTCTTCCTGACCGTCACCCATCTTCCCAGGGTCTTCTCGTTGATGCCGAGGTCGGCTGCCACTTGGGCGATGGGCTTCCCCGACGCGGCGGCGAAGTCTGCGGCCTCGGCGCGGTACCCCGCTGTGTAGGAGGGCCCGTCTGCCATGACTGACACTCCTTTCTTTTTGGCGCTGAAACGATTATCGCCGCTCAACGCCATTCCTCTAAGTCAAGTGTCCTTGAATACGATACAGTTCAAATGGACGAGGAGAATCTGGCGCTCCTCTCGATGAGCCCGGAGAGGTCCCTGGTCGTCACCTTCCCCCGCGCGAACGCGAAGCGGACGGCGGCGAGCCATGTCCTCACCGCGCGTTCCATTTAGGGAGTCCTCGAGAAGTCGATCTCTCTGTGCGATAATCGAGCTATTGAGTCTCGCGAGTTTAGAGCTGGTGATATGCATTGAAAATCAAGATGAAAAACATCGGCAGGGTCGCTGAGGCCGATATCGAGATTAATGGTATTGCCGTGATCGCCGGGGAGAACGGGACGGGGAAAAGCACGGTTGGAAAAGCGCTTTATGCGGCCTTCAACAGCATGTCCGATTCGGAGAACAAAATCGACCGCATGAGGCGCAATAGTGTTGAGCGCGCCATCAGGAAGGCATATGTGGGAAGCCCTCTCGACTCCACGTCTCGCCACAGGCGAACTGCTGGAAGAATGAATAGTTTCATCGACAGGGTTTTTTCGGGCGAGTGCACGAGGGACGAGCTTATTGATGAGATAAAGGAGTATTACGGGGAGGAGATCTCCCGTGAGATCGAATCCGATTTCACGAATGGCGTAGCAGGAGTTGCCGATCAGATTATCGAGATCATGGATATCTCCGATGATGAGGTATTTCGTGCGATTGCGACAAACAGGTTCCGAAGCGAGTTCAACGGCCAGATCAATTCGGTTTTCGGCGAAGAGCCCGGGAAGGTCGAACTCCAGATAAAGGACGCATCTACGGTTTTCTCGGTTGCAAGTGACGAGGTGGCGGAGGTGCACGATAGGAGGGTTTTGCGATTCAGGGCGCATTATCTGGACGACCCGTTCCTGATCGATTCTCTCGGAGGACCCTACGGCCCCGCTTTTCGGTTCAAGCCCCTCCTTGGACACCAGGAGGAGCTGCGGCAAGATTTGATTCAGGCGACCATCCGTAACGATGACAGCGAGTCCTCGCTGTTCGAAGAGATCGCGAAGGAGCGACACCTGAAGGTTCTCATGGACAAGGTTTCCTCCTTATGTCCGGGGCATTTCGAGAGGAGCGAAAGTCGCGGTCACCTTACGTATCTCGAAGAGGGCTTCGCTCGGGGGTTGGAGCCTGGGAACCTTTCTGCTGGCTTGAAGACGTTCGCCATCATGAAGGTGCTCTTGAAGTCCGGCGCGCTAGATGCCGGAGGGACTATTATCCTCGATGAACCCGAGATTCATCTTCATCCTGCATGGCAGCTGGCCTTCGCCGAGATAATCGTGCTGCTCCAGAAAGAGCTCGGGATGCACGTCTTAATGAGCACCCATAGTCCATATTTCCTGAATGCGATCGAAGTGTATTCTAAGAAGCACGCTGTTGATGGATTGTGCTCATATTATCTTGCGGAGACCTGCACTGATGGACGCTCTCGCTTTGCCGATATAACCGGCTCGACTGAGGTCGCCTACGAGAAGCTGGCGGCTCCTTTTGATACGCTTGAGAGGGAGGAGTACGGCCTTGAGTAGCGACCTGTGCGCCTCCTGCCCTCATCCGAACTCTCCCGCGGTGCCAGATGGCAGCGATGGTTGCTCCCGTTGCAGGACCTGTATCCTAAGGGACTGCACGTCGACCATCTCCAAAACATCCAGAGACGGGAGCGTCTCTCTTGTGGATGACGATTTGCCTGTTGTCAATTTTGACTCTGTTAAAGAATGCTACTGCAAGAAGGTCAATAGGTGGATGCAACTCCCGCGCTCCGCCGATGCGCTGTATTGCGATCGGGAAACGTTATATCTAGTCGAATTTAAAAACGGCAGTCTGAAGGAGACGCTGGGGAAGAGGCTCAATCCCAAGGATGACGAAGAGCTTGGTATCAATCTTGGCCAAAGGGACGCCCTCATCGAGAAGTGCAAGGACAGCGTTTTGATCTGCTCGGACCTGTGGGGAAAGAGGACGAGATGGTTTCGCGAGCACTGCGTCTTTGTTTTGGTATACAACGAGGACAAGAACAAGACCGCGTTGAAGCGGGTTGCCAGCTCGATTAGGAAAAAAGCGCGTTTTGGGCTTCCTGACAAATTGAAAGGTTTTTGCGTGAAGGATGTCTTGACGCTAACCGAAAAGGAGTTTTCGACATCGCTCCTTTCAACTTGGCGAGACGCAGAAGAAATCGCGGAGGTCGACGCGTAGGAGACCGAAAAGCATCCGGTGGCTATTTGCTCCCGATATCGATCGTTCGTCTGCAGTCGGTTTTCTTTCCGCTGCGCCCGCCAGTTTGCGATGAGTCGCGCACCGTGTGAAGCTCAACACGGATGAAATACAAATATAATCCCCCCTTGCACTGTGTTGATAAATATTGCTCGTCGAACTCATCTGAACTGGGCTTTCTTGCATAGAACTGCCTGAACCTGAGCGTTTTCGGGTATCGCATTGCCCGATCGAGCACCATCGCGACCTTCTCAAGCTTGTCCTCGGGCGGACTCATAGCCACAGCCCCGCATGCCGTCCCGGTTGGAGCCGGGATGAGCCCTCAGGAAGCACTGCATGAAGTAGCGCATCCGGTTCACGGGCCCCAGCGGGTTCTGGCCGTCGGGAACGCCCTTGAGCAGCTTCGCGTTGTAGTGCTGGCTCTTCAGTGACAGATTGTTGACGGGAGCCGTGTGGCGCCCGGCTCCATGTCGTGGATGAGCGCGGAGCCGGGCGCCACACGGCTCCCGAACGTCGCCAAGGTCTTCGCCCTGCTTGTCTTGCCAAGGCCCTCCCGGATGAAGATTGAATTGCCTGGCTCATCGCAGCCGAGCGCGACACGGCCTCTACCCGAGACCATCATCTCTACACATAGCCCATCATTCGACAAGAACGCGCAGTTTGTCCTGCATAGGCGCATGGTGTCCCCCTCCGCCGCAAGAGGTGAGCAAAAGAGAGGCTCCCCTCGCCACTACCGGACAAAGGGACCTCTCTGGGGAAACACGCTATAAAACCTTCTTGCCGGGCGGTCGAGTACAGCACCGACGGCGTACCCGTGGAGACCTACCCAGAGCCCACGCCATTTCAAGTTTCTTGGTCTTCAACGCCACAATCCGATAATCATCCAGCCGTCGAAATGACCTCGTCACAGGCGGCAAGCATCTCCTCGTCATGAGTGACAACGATTACAATATGGTCTCTCTTAATTTCATGAAGCAATTTGATCAGCGCGCCTCGACTCTTCGCATCAAGTGCTGAGGTCGGTTCATCAAAAAGCATAACGTCCGGCGATTTCAACAGCTGTCTCACAATTGCAATCTTTTGCTTCTCGCCGCCGGACACCCCTCCTTTCCCGCCGTCAAGCATCGCCGTTGCCCCGTTCTCCACAGAAGCAACCATTTCGTCTAGCCCCAATATGACAAGCATCCGATTCAGCTTATCCATCTCGTAATCATCAGAAAGCAGCGTAAGATTATCGAGAATCGTCCCCTCAACGATAGGGGGTTCTTGCTCCGTAATGCTGACTCGACACCGCCGCAATGCATATCGATCGATGCAACGCTGTGACACCCCGTTGTAGCGAACGGCCCCTTCTGTGTCATCTGGATATAGCCCCAATATCACTGACAGCAGCGAGCTCTTCCCCGAACCATTCGGCCCCGAGATTCCATATAGCCGACCCCTGGAAAACGCGAGCCCCTCAATGCTTAACGCGACCCTTTCCGCCCCTGGATAACGTAGCTTGATGTTCTCTAGACGGATTTCCTCAATCGGACCAAGCGCCAATTTGCCATTCGCTTCCACCGGGACATCCCAAATTCTTTTCAGCCGCTCATAGCATACGCGATTAGTCTGGTAATCCCTTCCCCAGCCCAACAAATACTGTACCGCTGAGCTTAAGTTCGAATAATATCCAACAGCAGTCACGAGAAAACCAGGCAACAGTCTCCCGCCCATCACTTCAACCGCGCCCACAGCAAGAAGACATCCTTGAGCGGCGGAAGCGACCAACGCGTTGCCAAAGGTAAATCTAGACCCTACTTCCTGATTTGCTCTCATCGTTGGATAGAGCCCATTAAAAGCTTCGACCAGTACAGCGCGGGACCTATCGAACAAAGCATGTTTGCGGATGAAATCAACTTTCTCCAACTGATCTTGTAGACAGGAAAAAAACCTCGCGCTCTGCTCTTGTACGTCAAAACTTCTCTCAAACAGCCTTGCGCGTGAAACCGCATAAAAAGCGGCACTCGCTGCCGCAAGAACAAGGCAGACCACACTCAACTTGATATTCAGGCTACCGAGAACAAACAGGGCGGACAAAAGGGTGATAACGTTGCTTGAAACCCCCACAACCGAGTTGATTACGAAGATGACAAGGTCATTAGCGTCGTGATTGATTTGCTGGTTATAATACGACGCGTTGAAGCCCTCGAAGAATGCCTGGGGAAGGTGCTTCACGTGCTCAAGCGTATCCGCATTTAAGCCGAACCCCGCATGCGACTGAAGGTTGATGTACAGCATCTCTGAGCAATACACTAGTCCCGCTCGAACCGCTTGGACCGCAACCAAAATAAGGCAACAAACGAGAACGGCGGCAAGATCGGCGCTGGCCGGCATCGCCAATCGGTTTACCACTATGCCGGTAAGAAAGGGACCCGCAAGCGCAAGCAGCCCGACCAAAACTGTTACGACAAGATAGGCGTAGAATCGACCGCCCAGTATATATTTTCTACAGAGATTAAGCATCAGCCTCATTTTGCCCCGCACCCCGTTTTGCCGTATTCATCATCTGGGAGAGCAGCATTTTTTGCTCGGCATCATACCGGAAGGAAACGCAACGTTTCCCCTCACCGTTTAAGGCGTGGTTGGGGCACCCTCCCATGCACATGGGAAAAGCAAAGCACTCTTGGCATTCCGGGTCATCCGGCTCATATGCCATCCAGTTAATCATGTTCTTGCTCAACATTGGCGGCTCGAAAATAGTTCCGACCCTCCGCTCCTTCATTCCAATGTCATCCCAGCACTTATACAAATCTCCGACGGGATCAACCACGTACGAGTTGATTCCAACGGCGCAACATATCCCGAAATTCGTCCCACCAAAAGGTTGAACTTTGAAGCCCCGCGCAATTGCCCTTTTATAAAACTCAGTCTCCTCATACGAGAACTCTTTTACAGTAAAGCAGTGGCTGTCGTTCGCACATACCTGATTGATATCGTCAACAGGGGCTAAATAGAAGTGAACCTTATTCATCAGGCCATTTAGCTCGAGATAATCCAATAGCTCTTGAGCGGCCTCGATGTTGGTCTTGTCGACGTTGCTCCTTATCGAAATATCGATGATGTCGGCACACTCTTTGACGTTCTTGAGAATACGTTCGTATGTAGGGCTTCCGTCGTGAAGAATCCTTCTCGAATCGTGATCCGACTTCGATCCATCTATAGTCACTTGCGCGCTCGTCACACCACATGCCGCGAGCCTCCTTGCAACATCAGGCGTCAGCAGATAGCCATTTGTCACTATCGATGCGGAATATTCACACGTTGGCCCCACGACATCTTTCAGATCCGACGTAATCCGTTCGATCATCTTCATTCCGAGCAGAGGCTCGCCGCCGTACCATCCAACTGAGAGACTTGCGATACCAGGATAGTAATCTTTCACGAACTTGGAGAGCTGTGTCAAAACCTCCTCGCCCATCGTCGTGTACGCCTGTCCCTTTTCATAGCAGTAGGGACAGCAAAAGTTGCAAGCCATCGTTGGCGCAATGGTAAGGGACAGAGCAGTATTCGCAAAGCGCGCGGCGCGACTTTGCAACCTGATCTCCCCAAGCTCGTCCCTCTCCTCATTGACTAGGATGCCTCCCCTTATCAGCTCCGCGACAAGATCATCGGCATCCCGAACGTCCCCTTCTTGAATCCTTTTGAATTTCTGCGCGTATTCCGGATTTAACGACAGGATGCCGCCGGTTCGCGCATTCATGATAAGAAGACTTCCGTTATGTTCATGCACCACATTAAATTGCGACAGTTTCACTTCGCACCCTTGATTATCAACTTTATCCGAACACCTCCCACATTCATCCGTACATGTGCGGATGA
>URUW01000022.1 GCA_900551205.1 uncultured Collinsella sp.
TGCCGACGCTGTGTTGCGCTCGGGCCGCAAGCTCACCATGGTGGGCCTGGATGTGACGCACCGCGTGGTGCTCACACGTCGCGACGTTGCCGGCTGGACGGGCTCGGGCACTATGGCTGGCTGCGCGTTTGCGAGCATGGTCGAGCACTATATCGGTTCGTACGAAATGAACGCGCCCTACCTGGGCGGCTGCGCGCTGCACGATCCGCTGGCGGTTGCCGTGGCGATTGATCCCACGCTCGTGGGTGCGCTCGGCTGTAACCTGCGTGTCGACCTGCTGGGCGAGTATCGCGGCCGCACCATCTGCGACGAGCACCGTCTGTCCGATCCAGATAAGAGCGCGCTCGTGGCGCTGACCGTCGACGCCCCGCGCTTCCTGTCCGAGTTCAAGGCCCGTATGGCTCGTGTCCTGGGCTAAATGATTTTCACGCCCCGTCCCATGTAGTCAATTTGGGACGGGCTTTTTTAGCTACCGAGTAAATACGCCCGTTGGGGGAATAGTCGCGTCGCTTCGCTTGACAACAGGCTAAACTAGCTATTAAACATTTACTATTCTGTTTAGATTGAATTTGCGGTCGTTTAGTTGTCGAGTCACGGGGCGGTCAGGCCACGATGCTCCGCCACGACCGTTGCTAGGGGGAACAATGGCCAAAGCAAGTGTTCGCGAGATCAGCCGCATCACCGGTTTTTCGCCCGCAACCGTGTCCAACGCGCTCAACCGCAAGCGCAGCGTGAGCGAGGAGACCGCCAAAGTCATCCTGGAGTGCGCGCAGTCGCTCGGCTATCAGCAGTCGACGCAGCTCGAGAGCATCCAGTTTGTGCTCGCGCGCAAGACGGGCGCCATCCTGGACGAGAGCACCTTCCACCCCGCGGTCATCGAGGGCGTGGAGCGCCAGGCGCGTCGCCACGGCATGAGCACGAGCTTTGTCTCGCTCGACTTTAGCGACCTAGACGCCGTGCGTCCGCAGGTCGAGGGCCTGATTGCCGATCCGGCCGCCGCTATTGTACTAATGGGTACGGAGTTGGGCGAGGAGGACTACGCCCTGTTCGCTAACGCCGCCGCCCACCTGATTGTGCTCGATGGTTGGAGCGACCGCCAGTACTTTGATGCCGTGGTCATTGCCAATACCGATTCGGTGCTGCGTGCCGTGGACTACCTTATCGAGAAAGGTCACAAGCAAATCGGCTATCTGGCGGGCGACCTTCGTATCCGCAACTTTAAGGACCGCGAGCGCGGCTATCGCCAAGCGCTTGAGGATGCGGACCTCGAGGCCAATCCGGCATGGCGCGTCACGCTGGGCACCACGCTCGAGGGCGCTTATCGCGACATGGGCGCGTGGCTCGACAATGCCTCGCACGACGACCTGCCGACGGCTTTCTTTGCCGAGAACGACGTGCTCGCCGTGGGTGCCATGCGCGCGTTCAACGAGCACGGCATTCGCGTGCCCGAGGATGTCTCGATCATCGGCTTTGACGACCTATCTCTGGGCGCTTTTTCCAACCCGCCGCTCACCACGGTGCATGTTCCCAAGCACGAGGTGGGTGAGATCGCGGTGCGCCGCCTGGTGGGCAACATCCGCAATCCCAAGAGCTACACCTGCAAAACGGCTGTGTCGACCTATTTTGTCGAGCGCCAGAGCGTGCGCGAAATCTAGGCGGAGACGGCATTGCCTGCAGCGTGCCAAAGCTCGCTAGGGCAGTTAACATAGTGCCATTCAGAAGAGGATCCTTCGGGGTCCTCTTTTTGTTTCCCTTGTATATTCAGTTTGTTTACATACCGTTTAGGCTGATTTCTCTACCGTCTACTGGTATTTCGCGCTAAACTTCTAAACAGAAGAGTAAAACATTTAGTAAACAGAACAAAACGAAACATGCGTCTGTTTACTGAACATGTGACTAGGGGAGGACGTACATGGACAAGATCAAGCTCGGCTTTGTGCCCACGCGCCGCAGTATCTTTAGCGCGCCGGACGCGATCAAGTATCGCGGTCTGACGGCTGATCGCCTGCGCGAGATCGGCGTCGAGATTGTGGATATCGACGACATCAACGACGAGGGCCTGCTGTTCGACGACAGCCATATCGCGCCTATCGTCGAGAAGTTCCGCGCCGAGGGCGTCGACGGCATCATGCTCTGCCACGCCAACTTTGGTACCGAGTATGTCTGCGCCCGCCTTGCCCGCGAGCTCGGCTTGCCCGTGCTGCTGTGGGGGCCGCGCGACGAGCGCCCCGAGCCCGACGGCACCCGTCTGCGTGATAGCCAGTGCGGTCTGTTCGCCACCGGCAAGGTCCTGCGCCGCTTCCAGGTTCCCTTCACCTACATGACCAACTGCCGTCTGACCGATCCCGAGTTCGAGCGCGGCGTCTGGGACTTTTTGGCCGTGTGCAACGTGGTCAAGACCTTCAAGCACACCCGCATCCTGCAGATGGCCACCCGTCCGTTCGATTTCTGGTCGACCATGTGCAACGAGGGCGAGCTGCTCGAGAAGTTCAACATCCAGCTTTCGCCCATCCCCATGACCGAGCTTGTCCAGGCCGTGCGCGACGCCCAGGCTGACGAGCAGGCCATGGCAGCCATGCTCGCCCACATTGGTGACAGCTTTGAGATCTGCATCCCCGAGGACAAGGTTCCTGCGGTCGCAGGACTCGCCATTGCCATGAAGCGCTTGGTCGAGAAGTACGGCTGCAACGCCGGCGCCATCCAGTGCTGGAACGCCCTGCAGGACGAGTTGGGCATTATGCCCTGCGCCGCCAACGCAATCCTCAACGAGATGGGCATCCCCATCGTCTGCGAGACCGACATCCATGGCGCTATCACCGCGCTGATGGTCGAGGCCGCCGACCTGGGCCGTCACCGCGGCATGTTCGCCGACTGGACCGTGCGTCATCCCGATAACGAGAACGGCGAGCTGCTGCAGCACTGCGGCCCCTGGCCCTGCAGCTGCGCGGCCGTCAAGCCCAAGCTCACTTACCCGCTGGCTTTCGATCACCCCGGCGCGCTGACGGCCGAGGCCAAGCACGGCGACCTCACCCTTGCCCGCTTTGACGGCGACAACGGCGAGTACTCGCTGCTGCTGGGTAACGCCCGCGGCATCGACGGCCCGGCCGGCATGGGCACCTACCTGTGGGTCGAGGTCGACAACCTCAAGCGCCTCGAGGCCAAGATCGTCGAGGGTCCCTACATCCACCACTGCGTCGCCATTCACGCCAACGTGGTGCCGGTGCTCTACGAGGCGTGCAAGTACATCGGCATTGTCCCCGACCTGTACGACCCCATCGAAGAAGACGTCAAAGCTTACCTGCGAGGAGAGTAGAAATGGCAACTATCGAAGAGCTTGAATCCCTGCGTTGGGACCTTCGCCGCGATTGCGTCGATATCATCATGGCTGGCGCCGGCGGCCACATCGGCGGCGACATGTCGGTCATCGATGCGCTGATGACCCTCTATGCCAACCACCTCAACATTTCTCCCGAGACCGTCGACGATCCCAACCGCGATCGCTTCGTACTCTCCAAGGGCCACGCCATGGAGGCCTACTACGCGGTGCTCTGCCACGAGGGCTATCTGGACCTCGACGACGTCAAGGCCCGCTTCTCTAAGTTCGGCAGCCCCTACATCGGCCACCCCAACAACAAGCTCAAGGGCATCGAGATGAACTCGGGCTCGCTGGGTCATGGCCTGCCCGTGGCCGTCGGGATGGCGCTTGCCGGCAAGATGGATGGCCGCGACTACCGCGTCTACACCATCATGGGCGACGGCGAGCTTGCCGAGGGCTCGGTCTGGGAGGGCGCCATGAGCGGCGGCAACTACCAGCTCGATAACCTGTGCGCGCTCGTGGACCGCAACCGCCTGCAGATCAGCGGCAGCACCGAGGACGTCATGAAGCAGGATTCGCAGGAGGAGCGCTGGGCCGCCTTCGGTTGGAACGTGCTGTCCATTCCGGGCAACGACGTCCAGGCCATCGACGCCGCGCTGACGCTGGCCGCCGAGACCAAGGGTAAGCCCACGGTCATCATCCTCAACACGGTGAAGGGCTACGGCTCGCCGGTTATGGAGGACAAGGCCGCCTGGCATCATCACCTGCCCAACGATGAGGAATATGCCCAGATCATCGCCGATTTCGCTGCCCATAAGGAGGCCATCAATGGCTAACAAGATCGCCAACCGCAAGGCTATCTGCGACACGCTGCTCGAGGCCGCCGCAACCGATAAAGACATCGTCGTCCTGTGCTCCGACTCCCGCGGCTCTGCATCGCTCACGCCGTTCTTTGACCAGTATCCCCAGCAGTCCGTTGAGGTCGGCATTGCCGAGCAGGACCTGGTGAGCATCGCCGCCGGCATGGCCTCGTGCGGCAAGAAGGCCTGGGCCGCCTCGCCGGCGTCCTTTGTGACCACGCGCTCGTATGAGCAGTGCAAGGTCGACGTTTCGTACTCCAACACCAACGTCAAGCTCATCGGCATCTCGGGCGGCGTGTCCTACGGCGCCTTAGGCATGAGCCATCACTCCGCGCAGGATATCGCCGCCATGAGCGCGATTCCCAACATGCGCGTGTATCTGCCGAGCGATCGCTTCCAGACCGCCGAGCTCGTGCGTGCCCTGGTCGCCGACAACAAGCCGGCCTACATCCGCGTGGGCCGCAACCCGGTGGAGGACGTGTACACCGAGGACGAGTGCCCGTTCCAGATGGATCGCGCCACCTGGGTGCGCCGCGGCACCGATGTGACGATCGTCGCTACCGGTGAGATGGTCCGCCACGCCGTGGACGCCGCCGATCTGCTGGCCGAGCAGGGCATCTCGGCAACGGTGCTCGATATGTACTGCGTCAAGCCGCTCGACGCCGAGGCCGTGATCGAGGCCGCCGGTGCCACGCGCGCCGTCGTGACCGTCGAGGAGCACAGCCCCTTCGGCGGCCTGGGTTCCATGGTCGCGCAGGTCGTGGGCGAGCATTGCCCGCGTCCGGTCAAGTGCCTCTCCCTGCCCGATGCGCCGGTCATCACCGGCACGAGCCCCGAGGTCTTTGCGCACTACGGCCTGACGGGTGCCGGAATCGCGCAGACCGTCGCCGAGTTCTTGCCCGCAGAGTAACTGGAATGTGACAAAGGGACCGCCCCTTTGTCACATTCGTTTTGAAAGGGGTGGCCATGGGCCGCTACATCATCGGAATCGATCAATCCACGCAGGGCACCAAGGCGCTGCTGGTGGACGAGGGCGGCCATTTGATTCATCGTGCCGATCGCCCGCATCGCCAGATTGTCAACGAGGCTGGCTGGGTGAGCCATGATCCAGCCGAGATCGCCGCCAACGTGCTGGCCGTGGCGCGCGCCGTGGTGGAGGAGACCGGGGTCGATCCGGCCGACGTCGCCGGCATCGGCATCTCCAACCAGCGCGAGACCACTGTTGCCTGGAGCCGCACGACGGGTGAGCCGCTGTGCGACGCCGTGGTGTGGCAGTGCGCCCGCGCCCGCGAGCTGTGCGACGAGCTTGCTGCGCGCGAAGGCGTGGCCGAGCTGGTGCGTGACACGACGGGTCTGGTGCTCTCGCCCTACTACCCGGCGGGCAAGATGGCCTGGATCCTCGCGAACGTTCCCGCGGCTGCCGAGGCCGCGGCGGCAGGCGAGCTGTGCCTGGGCACCATCGATGCCTGGGTGGTCTGGACGCTCACGGGCGGCGCGGAGTTCCGCTGCGACTGGTCTAACGCCAGCCGCACGCAGCTCTTCGACCTGCGCCGTGGCTGCTGGAGCGAGCCGGTGTGCGAGGCCTTTGGCGTCGATGCAGCCTGCCTGCCGCAGGTGACCGATTCCGATGGCCTGTTCGGTACAACGGACCTGGGCGGCTTTTTGCCGGCGCCCGTGCCCATTCACGGCGTGCTTGGCGACAGCCATGCCGCCTTGTTTGCCCAGGGCTGCCATAGCCGCGGCATGGCCAAGGCGACCTATGGCACCGGAAGCTCGGTCATGATGAACGTCGGCGACGAGTTCGTCGCCAGCTCGCATGGGCTTTCGAGCTCGCTCGCATGGCGTATGGACGGCGTGACCGAGTACGTGCTCGAGGGCAACGTGAGCTACGCCGGCGCCGTCAAGACGTGGCTGCGCGACGACCTGGAGCTCATCAACAATCCCGAGGAAGTCACCGACCTGTGCTACGCCGCCAATCCGGCGAGCCGCGTCTACTTTGTGCCGGCGTTTACCGGCCTGGGCGCGCCACACTGGGCGAGCGATGCCGAGGGCTGCGTCTTTGGCATGACGCGCACCACGGGCCGTGCGGAGTTCGTAAAGGCCGCCGACGAGTCGATCGCCTATCAAATCTTTGACGTGATTGATGCGATGGTCGAGGATTCGGGCGCGGCACTGGCCGAGCTTCGTGTTGACGGCGGCCCCACGCGCGACGCGTACCTGATGCAGTTTGAGAGCGACTTGGTTGGCTCGCCCATCCGCATCGCGAGCAACGACGAGATGAGCGGTCTGGGTGCGGCCTGGGCCTGCGGCATTGCGCTGGGCATGTACACGCGCGACGTCGTTGACGTCTACGGCGCTCGCGGCATCGTGGAGCCTGCCATGTCCGCCGACGAACGAGCCAAAAAGATCGCCGGCTGGCGTCACGCCGTCGACGCGACCATCGCCTACACTGCCTAGGCGGCTGCGCGGCGCCCGCAGGCTATTCCCGGGCAGCTCATTTGGGATGGGGCTTTTTTGACTGGTATGATTGGTGCGATCATTCGAACCAGCTAAAAGAGCCCCGTCCCAAATTGACTACCGAGAGGATCTGCCATGGAGCGCATCGCGAGTTTTTCCGTTGACCATCTGCTGCTCGAGCCCGGCGTGTATGTGAGCCGCATCGACCGCGATCCGGCGACCGGCGCCGCCGTCACCACCTTTGACCTGCGCCTGACCACGCCCAACAAGGAGCCAGTTATGAACACGGCGGAGTGCCACACCATCGAGCATCTGGGTGCCACGTTCCTCCGCAATCATGCCGAGTGGTCGAGCCGCATTGTCTACTTTGGCCCCATGGGCTGCCGCACGGGCTTTTACCTGGTTGTCTTTGGTGAGCTGACGAGCGAGGAGATCTTGCCGCTCGTGCGCGAGCTGTTCGAGTTTGTCGCGGGCTTTGAGGGCGATATCCCCGGCGCCGCTCCCGAGGAGTGCGGTAACTATCTGGACCAGAACCTCCCCATGGCAAACTGGCTCGCGCGCCGTTATCTCGACCGCGACCTGGCCAATATCGACGAGAAGCACCTGCACTACCAGCAGGCGTAAGGGCTTTATCGCCCAAAGCGCGCGCATTGGGCGCCTTCGCTTATGCGGGGGCGCCTTTTTGTTGAGTGGTCGGGACGAGCGTTCAAAATCGCTCATGTTTGTTCTAGAATGTTCGTATAGTCACATTTACGAACAGGAGCGAACATGCACATCTATTCTGTCAACGATCCCGAGTTCAAATCCTATGGCAACGTTTGGGATGACGTTCCGTCCGAGCTCACGTCGCCCGTGCTCGAGGCGCTCTCTGCCACGCCCATTCCCGAGGGTAGCAAGTACGTAGCAAGCGCGCCGGAGCTCGAGAGCGTCAAGGGTGCCGATAAACTGGGCTTTCTCATGTTTGGCGGCCGCCCCTTCCAGCTCGGCTGGTGCAACGGCCACAACACGCAGCTCAACTGCCTGGAGTATCACCGCGCCAGCGAGTTTAACCTGGGCGCCCGCGACTTTATCCTGCTCGTGGCGCATCGCTGGGAGATTGAGGGCGGCAAGCTCGACACCGCGTGCGTCAAGGCGTTCCGCGTGCCGGCGGGTACGGTCGTCGAAGTCTTCAACACCACGCTCCACTACACGCCCTGCATGGTCGACGACGGCGGCTTCCAGGTGATGGTGGCGCTGCCGGCGGGCACCAATGGCCCGCGCCCCGAGGCCGCAGCCGACATGCCTGCCGCCGGTGACAGCTACTGCTACTGGAAGGCCGACAAGTGGGTTCTCTGCCACGCAGATAGTCCCAAGGCTGCCGAGGGCGGCTACGTGGGCCTCGTCGGCAAGAACCTCGACATCGCCTGTGACTAGCATCTTCCGTCTCGATTTGTAACATCTAGCGGGCTAAATCGTCTCTACCTGTTACAGATTTAGACAAACTGCGGGGGGCTGCCCGAAAATCTCGATCTGTAACACCAAGCCCGGTTTTGGCTGCCTACCTGTTACAGATCGAGACAAACCGTCCCCAACCACCACAAAGGTGCACTGTCCCCTTTGTGGTGGTTGGCGGTTTGGGCGGGCAGGTATCAGAAAGTGTCAGGCAGGGGCGGCTGCCAGGCCGCCGTGCGCGAAAAGAAGTGTCGGCCTGCGCCGCTGTCGTTGAGTAGCGCGCTGCTTACGGGGATACTGAAGCCATGACAAACAGCGTGTGAAAGGATTGATGCATGGCTTTCCGTAAAGACTTCCTGTGGGGCGGCGCGACGGCTGCCAACCAGTGCGAGGGCGCCTACGACGTGGACGGCCGCGGCCTGGCCAACGTGGATGTGGCCCCGCACGGCCCCGAGCGTTTCGCGGTGGTCTCCGGCCAGCGCAAGATGCTCGACTTTGAGGACGGCTATTACTATCCCGCGCAGACCGGCATCGATTTCTACCACCACTACAAGGAGGACATCGCCCTCTTTGCCGAGATGGGCTTTAAGACCTTCCGCATGAGCCTGGCCTGGACCCGTATCTTCCCCAACGGCGACGAGACCGAGCCCAACGAGGCTGGCCTGGCCTTTTACGAGGACGTGTTCCGCGAGTGCCAGGCGCACGGCATCGAGCCGCTCGTGACCATCACCCACTTCGACTGCCCGATCCACCTCATCAAGGAGTACGGCGGCTGGCGCAACCGCAAGCTCATCGACTTCTACAAGAACCTCGCGACCACGATCTTCACCCGCTACAAGGGCCTGGTGAAGTACTGGCTCACCTTCAACGAGATCAACATGATTCTGCACCTGCCGTTTATGGGTGCCGGTCTGGTCTTTGAGGAGGGCGAGAACAAGGAGGCCGTCGAGTACCTGGCCGCCCACAACGAGCTCGTCGCCAGCGCTTGGGCAACCAAGATCGCCCACGAGATCGACCCCGAGGTCAAGATCGGCTGCATGCTCGCCGCGGGTAGCTACTACCCCTACAGCTGTCGTCCGGGCGATGTGCGCCAGGCGCAGCTCGACAATCAGGACAATTACTTCTTCGTCGACGTTCAGAGCCGCGGCTACTACCCGGCCTATGCCGTCAAGAAGCTCGAGCGTTTGGGCATCGATGTGGGCATGACGGATGAGGACCGCGAGATCCTGGCCGCCAACACCGTCGACTTCATCAGCTTTAGCTATTACAGCACCCGTTGCTCCGCCGGTGCCGATAACCCCGATGTCGAGCGCACCCAGGGCAACGCCTTCGCCGGCGCCAAGAACCCCTACCTGCAGCAGAGCCAGTGGGGCTGGGCCATCGATCCGCTGGGCTTCCGCATCACCCTCAACGACCTGTACGACCGTTATCAGAAGCCGCTGTTTGTGGTCGAGAACGGTCTGGGCGCCAAGGACGTTGTCGAGGAGGACGGCTCCATCAACGACGACTACCGTATCGACTACCTGCGCCAGCATATCGTCGCGATGCGCGATGCGGTGACCGAGGACGGCGTTGACCTGCTGGGCTACACTACCTGGGGTCCGATCGACCTGGTGTCTGCCGGCACGGGCGAGATGTCCAAGCGCTACGGCTTTATCTATGTCGACCGCGATGATGCGGGCAACGGCACCCTCAAGCGTTCCAAAAAGAAGAGCTTTGACTGGTACAAGCATGTCATTGAAACGAATGGTGAGGATCTGTCCTAAGGAAGCCGAGACACTCAACTTCAGAGTTTCCTAACCAAAACGCCCGGCGAGCAGTTAATGCCCGCCGGGCGTTTTGTTAAGAAGTGAAAGCACTCATTGGGGACGTACTTAAATGAGTACCCGCAGAATGAGAGTGGATAATCTCCCGTTTTTAGCCTGTTTGTGGGCTCAAAGTGGGAGATTATCCACTCTCGCCATTTGGGCGTCCAAAAATCCTCGCTCGTTTTGTCTTAGTCATTGGGGACGTTCTTAAACGACTAGTCGCTGGCGACGTCCCTCGCCGTCGGCGGATTTTGGGACATGTGGCCCGCTTTTTGGGCCCGCCTGTCGGTGCACTAAAAGCACTATGGGTACCCGCGAGCGACATATCGGCCACGCGGCCGCCCGATCCGCGCCCGTAGCGGATCCTAGGGGCGGCAGGCTCTTCGCCATGCCGCGATTCCTTGTTGGCACAACACATCAGGTGTACCGTCACCGCGTCTTTGCTATCGCTGGCGCCATTACCGCGCTGTTCCTCATGCTTTTGGCAGTCTTGCCGGCGCTGTTTGCCTCCGACCCCAAGCTTTCCAACACCGCGCCTGTCTATGGTGAGGTATCCGAAGAGGTTGTGGACGGACTCATTCATTCGAGCTCCCTCCCGTTGCTCATAGCCGGAATTGCGTTTTCAATTTGGGGTGTGTTGGCGTACCTGCGCTGCCTGGACTACGTCTTGCGCCGCCGCCTTGTTGCCGTCGCCACCATCTGCGCCCTGTGGATGATCGAAGTCATTCTCAAGTACAAGTCGTTCACGCCGTTCTATGCCACCGTGCTGTGGTACCTGTACTACGTGCCCATGACGCTCATTCCGCTGCTCTACCAGTTGTGCGGTCTGCGCCTTGCGGGGCTGGAACAACACCGTGCGGGCCGTCGCTATCGCGGCATCCTGTGGATCGTGGCCATCCTACTTGTCGGTTTTGTGCTCACCAACGATTTCCACCGGCAGGTATTCCACTTTGACCGTGCAAGCGACACCTGGAGCAACGATTATACGTACGGCTGGGGTTATTTCGCTGTCCTCCTGTGGACGGCCTTTAACTTCGTGGCCTTTTTTATCCTGGTGGGTCGGTCCTCGTCCTTTCGCATTCAGCGCTTTTCGGGCACGGCGGCGCTTGTTTTGTTGGGTGGTGCGTTCTTTGCCATCTCGTATGCCCTGCGCGTGCCCTGGGCATGGAGGCTCAACTTTTCGCTCGTCTATTGCGTCTTGTGCGTGGTGGCGATGGAAATCTGTCTCGATTGCGGTGTCATTCCGTCATATCACGACATCGCCGGCATTTTCGATACCTTGCCGCTCGACCTCAAAGTTCTAACGCGTGACCTGCAGGAAGTCTATGCCACACCGGTGTCGAAGCCAATGCCGGCGGGCGTGTGCGAAGAGCTGCGGGCCCAGGAGCACGGCCGCGCCCATGCCTTTGCCGTGGCGTCCGATCCCGATGTGATGTACCGTGCCTTTCCACTGCTGGGCGGATCGGCCCTGCTTGCCCAAAACGTGTCGGAGCTCAACGAGCTTAACCGTGAACTGGCACATCGTCGCATGGAACTGCAGCGTCAAAACGAGCTGCTCGCCGCCGACTACGACCTTAAGACGCACCTGGCAGATCAAGAGGCCGAGACCTTGCTGGTCCAAGACGTGGACCAGGCGCTTGCCCGCGCACTCGAAGGGATGTACGACCTGCTGAGCTCGCTGCCGCCGTTGACCGATGAGGAATCTTCGCACGAGCGTTACCGCATGCTGCAGCGCGCCAAGATGCTCGTCGCCTATTGCAAACGCAAGGGGTCGCTCACGTTGGCACAGCACGGGGAGAGCGGTTTTGACCGCGACCGCATTCAGCTCATCGCCAACGAGCTCGCAAGTGACCTGCGCACCATCGATGTCGATTGCGCCTCGATTATCGCCATACGGCGCCCGATGCACGCCAGTACGGTAAGCGCCCTGTACGACTGCGTGTATGACTTTGCGTTTTTTGCCTACACCACCGACCATCCGGCGCTTATGTATCACTTGGGCGACCATGACCGGTGCAGTGTCGAGCTGCGCGCCACGCTTTTTTCCAACGATGATGCAGATCTTTCGCAGACGCCCGCTGCGCAAGA
Source organism: uncultured Collinsella sp. (assembly GCA_900551205.1). GTDB lineage: Bacteria > Actinomycetota > Coriobacteriia > Coriobacteriales > Coriobacteriaceae > Collinsella. Next base: position 11,961 of record URUW01000022.1, read on the forward strand.
GCTCGAAAGCGCTTTGCAAGGGCGCAACGTGGCATATCGCCTTGAGGGCGAGTCCGGCCAGCTGCGCATGATCGTTTTGATGCCGAGGGCGGGTGAGTGACGATGCAGATTTCGCTCATCCTTCCCCAAATCGTTGCGCTCGATGTTGTCTTTGCCTTGGCTGCGTGTCTGCAGATGATCCACGTCCCGCTCATCGCATCGCGCCGCTCGTCCTATAACCGTAAGGTGATTTGCGCCTACGAGGCGAGCCTTGTGCTTCACCTGATGATTTCGGCGCTCATCTTATTCGCGTCGTCTGGCTCGTATCTGGTGGCGCCGCTTGACGTTTGCGCCAGGGCAATGGGCGGAGTGCTGTGGCTCAATGCCGCGATCTTTGCCTATGGCGTGGTGCTTATGGTGCACTATCGTCGCCCCGTCATGCTGGCCGAGCTGCTGCTTGTTGTCGCCGTTACACCGCCGGTGGTTTTTGCCATGGGCTCGGCGTGGGCCGTTGTCCTTATCGCGGAGGGAGCGTTCTTCCTGTTCCGCTCCATCGCGGCGCTCTTGATGGACGTCCGTAACCGCCAGGAAGATATCACTGCGTTCTCGACGATCGAAACTATCAACGTGATTCCCGTGGGCATCCTGTATCTGGACCCGAGGGGCCGTCCGTTGCTCATGAACCGCTGCATGCGAAAAAACCTGGTGGAGCTTCATATGCCCACCGACCTAGGCGATATGAGCGGTACGTGGAACGACCTGCGCAAACTCAGCATGCAAATGCCCGAAAGCAGCAAGAACCGCGTGCGCATTAATCTGGACCGCTTTGGTGAGGCGCGCGTTGTGGTCGAGGTTTCTCCCGCCGAGATTCGCTTGTTTGTGCACGACGACGTTATGGTTTCGGGCCGCCTCTTCGAGCGCATTATTGGCCTGGATGTGACAGAGTACGCGCATGCTCATGACCGCTTGGCGCAAGCCAACCACCTGCTTGAGCTTGCGGGCCAAGAGCTCCAGGCCCAGATCGAAGAAGTCAAAAAAGTTGCCGACAATGCGGCCTACCTGCGCATGCGTGCCCGTGTGCACGACGTGATCGGTCAGCGCCTGTCCATCCTCCATCGTTATCTTGAGGAGGGGCGCCTGGATGACGAGTCACTCGAGCAGATCGATCCGCTGCTGCGCTCGATTGCTGCCGACTTGCATAGCAGGGGTGACACCGAGCCGGCAGAGCAACTGGGCGATATCGTCCATGCCTTTGGCCTGGTGAGCGTGCAGATCGATGTGGAGGGAGAGCTGCCAAGCGACGCGCGTGTCGCCGCCGCATTTTTGCAGATTATCCGCGAGGCCTCGACCAATGCCACCAAGCATGCACAAGCCCATCAGGTCCATGTGCGCCTGTGGCAGGAGACGTCGAAAGACGGTGCTGTTGCGCGGATGACCGTTTCTAACGACGGCGCGCCTGCGCCCGTATCGTATCGCGAGGGAACGGGTATCCCAGGTATGAGGCATGTCGCGCAAGATCTGGGTGGCAGCCTAGAGGTCCACGCCGCCCCGTCTTTTACGCTTACGGTGTCCATTCCGCTTAACGCCAACGACACGTCCCAAAGGAGAAGCTCATGATCCGCGTGTTAATTGTCGAAGACCAGGCCATTCTGCGCGAGAGCCTGGCACGCTCCGTTGGTGACCAGCCCGATATGACCGTCGTCGCCGCGATTGCCGATGCCTCCGAGGCCTTGGGCGTCGCACTCAGGGAGCGCCCGGACATGATACTGATGGACGTGTGCACCGAACACGATTCAAACGGCATCGTGGCGGCGGCGCGCATCAAGGAGCAGCTGCCCGAGTGTCGCATCATTATCATGACGGGCATGCCCGAGATCACCTTTGTCGATCAGGCTCGCGAGGCGGGCGTCGATAGCTTTGTGTACAAGAACGTCGGTATCGACGAGCTGTTCGCTGTGATGCGCTCCACGCTGGCGGGCTATTGCACGTTTCCCAAGCCGCCCGAGAGCATTTTTTCGGGCACGGCGGCCCTCGACGATGTCGAGCTATCGATTTTGCGCCTTGCCTGCGAGGGCAAAAGTCGTCGCGAGATCGCGGCCGAGCTGTTTATGAGCGAGGGCACCATCAAGCGCCGCATTTCGGAGATCCTGAGCAAGACCGGCTACGACAACATCATGCGTCTTGCCGTGCATGCAGTGACCGAAGGCAGTATCGTCCCCAATATGGAGCGCTCGTAGTCGGTGCGCCGCCCGTGCTCCAACGCCAAA
>URUW01000023.1 GCA_900551205.1 uncultured Collinsella sp.
TGTCGCGCATGGTTGCCGAGCGCAAGCTCTTTCCCTGCTTTGCCGGCTCGGCGCTCAAGGACCAAGGCGTTGACGAGCTACTGGATGGTATATGCGCGCTGATGCGTGAGCAGGCGTGGCTCCCGGAGTTTGCCGCGCGCGTCTATCGTGTCAGCTGCGGGGATCGTGGCGAGCGCTTGGCTTGGGTTAAAGTGACCGGCGGCACGCTGCGCGCAAAACAGATGATCAGCGGGCGTTCCAGTGCCGAGGCGTGGGAACAGAAGGTCGATCAGGTACGCATCTATAACGGCGAGAAGTATGAGCTTGCCCAAGAAGTTGCTGCTGGCGGTATTTGCGCCGTGACGGGTCTTGCGCACGTTCGCCCAGGGGGCGCCCTGGGCGCGGAGCCCGCGGGCGATGCGCCCGTCATCGCTCCGGTCCTCACCTATACGGTGCTGCCGGGCGAACACGACGTTCATGCGGTGTTTAAAGCGCTGAGTGAGTTGGCGGACGAAGATCCCATGCTCGGCGTAAGCTGGAATACGCATCTTGAGCAGATCCATTTGCAGTTGATGGGCGCCGTGCAACTCGAGGTCGTGCAGCGGGTGTTGGCCGATCGCTTTGGCCTTTCGGTTGCGTTTGAGCCCGGTGGCATTCTCTATAAGGAGACTATTTCGCGGCCGGTCGAGGGCGTGGGCCACTTTGAGCCGCTGCGCCACTATGCCGAGGTGCATCTGCGCCTGGAGCCGTTGCCGGCGGGTTCGGGTGTGCAGTTTGGCACCGTGACCTCGACCGACGAGCTCGATCTTAACTGGCAGCGTTTGGCACTCACCAACGCTATGGAGCGCGACCACCTGGGCGTGCTGACGGGCTCGCCCATCACCGATGTGCGCATTACGCTCACGGGCGGCCGCGCGCATGCCAAACACACCGAGGGCGGCGATTTTCGCCAGGCCACGTATCGCGCGATTCGCCAGGGTTTGATGCAGGCGCGCGAGGTCGGCGCAGACGTGTTGCTGGAGCCGTGGTACCACTTTGAGCTCGAGGTGCCGGGGGAGTGCGTGGGCCGGGCGTTGTCAGATGCCACACGCATGGGTGCCGAGTACGAGCCGCCGACGATGGCGGGAGACCGAGCGAAGCTTGTGGGTCGCGTGCCGGCATCCGAGGTGCAGGATTACGCGCTGGAGGTGGCTGCCTACACGAGCGGGCGCGGTCATCTGTACCTGGAGTTCGCCGGTTATGCGGCTTGCCATGATGCCGAGCGCGTAATCGAGACGGCCGCCTATGAGCCCGAGGCCGATCTGCCCAACACGCCCGACTCGGTCTTTTGCTCTCACGGCGCCGGCTACACGGTCAAATGGTACGACGTACCCGCCGCGGCGCACGTAAAGATCGATCCCACCACCTTCCGCCCCTGGCGAGCAGCAGACGCCGAGTTTTTCGGCCACATGTGACAAAGGGACAGCCCCTTTGTCACATGCTATTGGTATAACTCAGTATAAGTTGGTATAACTGTTACCAGGGTTTGCCAATCCGAGGAGGCCGATATGAATCCAAATCCCTTTAAGCCCACAGCTGGTAAGCGGCCTCCGATACTCATCGGTCGCGAGTCGGTCATCGAAGATTTTGAGGAAGGGCTCGACAACGGCGCCGGAGCGCCGGGCAGGCTCATGCTCATTACGGGAAACCGCGGCTGTGGCAAAACGGTTCTCCTGCGGGAGCTGCAACGTCTAGCCAGCGAGCGCGGATGGGCGGTTGTCTCCGATTCCGCTTCGCTTGGTTTGTGCGACCGCTTGGCCGACGCGCTTCGCTCGAATAAACCCGTTGTGACGTCAATGGAGTTTGGGCCGTCGTTTGGCCGGATGTCGGTCGAGGCGGCGCGGGCAAAAGGCGAGACATTGCGAGGGCTGGTCAACGAGCGTCTCAAGAAGCTCGGTCCGGGCAAGGGCGTCTTGTTTGCGATTGACGAGGCACAATCGGTGTCTATCGAGGAACTGGCGGCTCTTGCCGTCCTCTATCAGCAGGTGCTCGGAGACCAGGATGCCACGGGCTTGCCCGATAGCGACCAGCGCGGTCTTGCGCTGGCGTTCGCCGGCTTGCCCAGTATGGTTGACGATCTGCTCGAAGAGCCGAGCGTGACGTTTTTGCGGCGTGCCCAGCAGCGTACGTTGGGGGCAATATCTTTGCCCCAGGTGCGCGATTCGTATATCCAGACGGTCAAAGACGCTGGCCTTTACGTTGACGCGGAGACGGCGGACCTTGCGGCGCGCAAGAGCATGGGGCATCCCTATATGGTTCAGCTGGTGGGCTATTACATGTGGCGGTCTGCTGTCCGGCGTGGCTCGCAGGTCATCGAAAGGCGCGATGTCGAGAATGGCCATGCGGATGCCGTCTCCGAGTTCTACGAAGCGGTTGACGCACCTCTGTATTACGGTCTGCGCAGCCCTCAGCGCCTCTTTATCGAGGCTATGGCGGTTGACGAGGACAAGCCGACGCGCACGGCGGATATCATTGAGCGCTGCGACCGTACCCAGAGCTGGGCGAGTAAATATCGCGCAAGCCTGATTCGCGAGCGCGTCATCGAGGCCGCCGGATACGGCCTTGTGCGGTTTACCGTGCCCATGCTGGGCGAGTATATCCGCGACCGCGTTTTATGGCATGAGTAGGGTGATAAAGGTGACGGAACAGAAGATGAGCCCGCAGGCTATCGAGGTGCGCGGTGCACGTGTCCACAATCTCAAGGACATCGATATCGATATTCCGCTGGGGAGGCTCGTGGGCATTGCCGGCGTGTCGGGCTCGGGCAAGAGCTCGCTGGCGCTGGGAGTTCTTTATGCCGAGGGCTCGCGCCGTTACCTGGAGGCGCTCAGCGCCTATACTCGACGTCGCCTGACGCAGGCCGAGCACGCCCAGGTGGACGAGGTATTGCACGTACCGGCGGCACTCGCGTTGCATCAGCGTCCCAGTGTGCCAGGCGTGCGCTCGACCTTTGGTACCATGACCGAGCTCAACAACAGTCTGCGTTTGCTCTTTAGCCGCTGTGCCCATCACGTGTGCCCACATTGCGGGGCGCGTGTGGAGCCGAGCCTTAACGTGGCTGCGGGCCTGTCGCTCACGTGCCCCGCATGCGGCCGCGAGTTCTACGCGCCGAGTGCCGAGGACCTTGCCTTTAACAGCGGCGGTGCGTGCCCTACCTGCGGCGGCACCGGTGTCATGCGCGAGGTGGACGAAGCGAGCCTGGTGCCCGACGAGTCAAAGACCATCAACGAAGGCGCGGTGCTTCCCTGGGGTACGCTCATGTGGGATCTGATGAAGCAGGTTGCCGGCGAGATGGGCGTACGCACCGACGTGCCGTTTAACCAGCTCACGCCCGCCGAGCGCGACATTGTGTTCCACGGTCCGGCGGTTAAGAAGCACATTCTCTACGTTCCCAAAAACGGCGAGGGCGCCACGCCGCTCGACTTCACCTATTACAATGCCGTCTATACGGTCGAGAATGCGCTCGCCAAGGTTAAGGACGATAAGGGCCTCAAACGCGTGGCTCGCTTTTTGCGCGAGGGCCCGTGCCGTGACTGTGGCGGCACGCGTCTCTCCGAGGCTGCGCGCCAGCCCCAGGTGCGCGGTATCAATTTGGCGCAGGCCGCGGCCATGACGCTTGGTGATGCGATTGAGTGGGTGCGCGGGGTGCCCGCATCCTTGTCGGCCGAGATGCAGCCCATGGCGACGGATATCTGCGATTCGTTTTTGGGCGCGGCCCGTCGTCTGGTCGACCTGGGCCTCGATTACCTTTCACTCGATCGCGCAGGTGCCACGCTCTCCACGGGTGAGCGCCAGCGCGTGCAGCTCGCCCGCGTGGTGCGCAACCGATCGACGGGCGTGCTCTATGTGCTGGACGAGCCCTCGATCGGCTTGCATCCTGCCAATGTCGACGGCCTGGTGGGCGTAATGCGCGATCTGGCGGATGACGGCAACACCGTGGTCGTTGTCGACCACGACACGCGCGTATTGGCGGAAGCCGATTATCTGGTCGAGATGGGCCACGTTGCCGGAGCAGGCGGCGGCCATGTAATCGCCGCCGGTACGGTGGACGAGGTCGAGCAGTTGCAGGACAGCCGCATCGCGCCGTTTTTGTGCTCGGACTCCAAGCGCCTGCGTCCGCAGGTGACTGACAACGAAATGTTCGACCAGGGCCACATCCGCATGGCGACCGATACCATCCATACCGTCAAGCCGCTCGAAGTCGATATCCCGCGCGGCCGTCTCGTCGCGGTGACGGGCGTTTCGGGTTCGGGCAAGACGACGTTGGTGCTCGAGACGCTTATCCCGGCACTCAAGGCGCAGGCAGCTGGCGAGCGCTTGCCGGGGCACGTGCGTTGGGTCGATGCCGAAGGCATTGCCCGTACAAATCTGATTGACGCCACACCCATCGGCGCCAACGTGCGCTCGACGGTGGCGACCTATGCCGATATTCATGATGAGCTGCGCCGCGCCTTCGCCCGTACGCCCGAGGCCAAGGCGGCAGGGTATAAGGCGGGTGCCTTTAGCTACAACACCGGCACCTTGCGCTGCCCTACGTGCGATGGCTCGGGCTCGATATCGCTCGACGTGCAGTTTTTGCCCGATGTCGAGATCGTCTGTCCTGCATGCCGCGGCTCGCGTTACGCCGACGCGGCCTCGCATATCCATCGTGAGGGCAAGGATGGGAGCCTGCTCACGTTGCCGCAGCTCATGGATATGAGCGTGGATGAGGCCCTCGATGCCACGGTAGGACTCAAGAAAGTCCAGACTCGTCTGAAGACCCTGCACAACCTAGGCCTGGGCTATCTCACGCTCGGTGAGCCCACGCCGGCGCTCTCGGGCGGCGAGGCACAGCGCCTTAAGCTTGCAAGCGAGATGGGCCGTGTGCAGGACGATGCCGTATTCGTATTCGACGAGCCCACGATCGGCCTGCATCCGCTCGATGTTCAGGTGCTGCTGAGTGTGTTTGACGGACTCGTTGCCAAGGGCGCCACGGTTATCGTGATCGAACACGACCTCGACCTTATCCGTAATGCCGATTACGTGATCGACATGGGCCCGGGCGGCGGCGACGCAGGCGGACAAATCGTCTGCACCGGCACGCCGGACGACATCACGGCCTGCTCCAAGAGCATTACCGGTCGCTACCTATAACCGAATGTGACAAAGGGACAGTCCCTTTGTCACATGCCGGGGAAGCCTGTCTGGCGGAGGGCCTCGTAGAGGACGATGGCGGCGCTGTTGGAGAGGTTGAGAGCGCTGATGCGGTAATCGTCCGGGTCGACGAAATTGCCGCAGATATCCTGCTGAAGGATGGCCTCGTGGCTGTCTTCGGTATGTCCGAGCGATTCCTCGTGGGCTTCCCAAGCCTCGGCGTTATCGAGTGAGTCGCAATCGCGCAGCATCGGGATGCGCTCACAGCGCTCGGGCGCCGCGGCAAGCAGTGGCTCGGGAATGCCCGAGCTCTCGCTGCCAAAGACCAAATAGTCACCGTCGCGGTAGGTACTTTGCGCATAGGTTCGGCGCGCCTTTTTGGTCAGCAGATGCAGGCGCTCGTCGGCGGAGGAGAGGCCGTTGCACGCAAGGAAATCCTCCCAGCCGGTATAGGTGGTCACGTCCAAGTTTTGCCAGTAGCCCAGGCCGGCGCGACGTACCGTCTTGTCATCGAGCGAAAAGCCCAGCGGCTCCACCAGATGCAGGCGGGCGCCAGTAACCACGCAGGTGCGGCCGATATTACCCGTATTGGCTGGAATCTCGGGTGCATACAGCACGATATTGAACATGAATCTCCTTGGCATAGAACGAAAAACCACCACGAAGGGGACAGGCACCTTCGTGGTGGTTTGGCGGTAACGTGGGCGGTAAATGCCCGCTCGATAACTCTAGGCGCGGTGCCAGTCGGTCAGGCAGGCATCGAGGGCGGCGATGAGCGCGTCCTTGTCCATGTGACGGCCGATGATGCACAGGCTCGTCATGCGGTCGCCCGTCTCGTCGTCCCAAATCTGCATAATTTCGGGGTTCTCGTCGATAATCTTCTGCTTCTCGCCCTCGGGCGCAGAATCGACAAACAGGCCGTTTTCCATCAGGCGCATCTGGTGGCCGGCCTGCTCAAACATGTAGCACATGTCCGGATCGCCGGTCTGCCACAGCGGACCCTTGACGCGAATGACTTCGTCGGGCCACTCCTGCTCAACAAAATCGGTGAACTTCTGCAGGTCGAACGGCTTGCGGCGCGAGTACACAAAGGTCTCGATGTCGTATTCGAGCACCTCGGGGTCGTCGTGCTCCTCGGGATGCTCCATGGCCTCGATCCAAGCGGCGGAGTTGTAGGCGCGCATAAAGTCGAAGCGGTCGGTGTCGAGCAGCTCCTCCATGGGGACCTCGCCGTTTTGAGCCTCGACGATCACGGCGTCCTTCTGCAGGCTGCGCACGATGGCCTTGAGCTCGGCGATCTGCTCAGGGCTCACGGTATCGGTCTTGTTGAGGATCAGCGTGGAGCAGAACTCGATCTGCTGGATGAGCAGGCTTTCGATGTCGTCCTCGTCGATATCCTCAGCCAGCAGGTCGCGACCGCCGTTGAACTCGTCGTACATGCGGGCGCAGTCGACCACGGCCACGATGTTGTCGAGCGCAAGCTTGGGCTCGCCGCCCACCTTGGCCTCGTCGCAGAAGCTCGAGATGGTGTAGGCGATGGGGATAGGCTCGCAGATACCCGAGGCCTCGATGATGATGTAGTCGAACTTGCCCGAATCGGCGATGCCCTGCAGCTGGTTGGCAAGGTCGTCCGAAAGCGTGCAGCAGATGCAGCCGTTGGTGAGCGGGATGAGGTCGTCGGTCTCGGAAAGGCCGCCGTCGGCGATGAGGCTGGCGTCGACGTTGATCTCGCCGATATCGTTGACGATCACGGCGGCGCGGATGCCGCCGTCGTTAGCGAGGATGTGGTTGAGCAGTGTGGTCTTGCCGGCACCGAGGTATCCGGTAAGCATGATGATCTTCACGGGTTTGTTGGGCATGTGCCCTCCTTTGTTAGACATGGCTTACAGTTGAATCTTATGCCAAACGCCTGCTCTTATACCCACGCGCCGGCAAATAACACAGGCTACTCCCAGGCTCCCCATACATCGGGGCAATAACCGACGGTGGCCTTTTTGCCGTTGCGCACGATGGGCTCGGCTAGAACCTGCTGGTTCTCGAGCAACTTGTCGAAGCGCTGGCTAGGGGTGAGGTGCTGGATGAGCGCGAGCGTCTCCTCGTCCTTGGCCTTGGGGTTGAGCAGCTTGTCGATGCCGCCGACCGCCTGCATCACGCTCGTGAGCTCGCCTTTGCTCATCTCCTTTTCCTTAAGGTCGATAAACTGCACCTTGATGCGGCGCTCCTTAAAATAGCGCTGGGCCTTCTTGGTATCGAAGGACTTCTTGGTGCCAAAAATCTGGATATTCATGTTCCGCCGTTCTAACGAATGAAGTTGGTGCGCTCGCGATCGGCTTCGGGGGCTTCGATGCCGGCAGCCTGCCCTGCCTCGATACAATGCAGGAGCCAAGCCATGTTCTTGCCGATGTTGCGCATGGTGGCCAGGCCCTCGGCGTCCTGGGCGGCCTCGCCCGGCATGGCACCAAAGACGTTGTTCCAGTATGTGGAGGCCACCACGGGCATCTGGTTGATAGTGAAGTATTTGTTGAGTACATCGAAGGTGGTCGACGTGCCGCCGCGACGGGCGACGGCGACCGCGGCACCCGGCTTGTGCACAAAGGCCTTGCTGCCAGCATAGAATGCGCGGTCGAGAGCCGAGAGGATGCGTCCGCTGGGATGCGCATAGTAGACGGGGGAGCCAAAGACAAAGCCATCTGCCTGCTCGGCGGCAGCGATGAGCTCGTTCACCACGTCGTCGTCAAAGGTGCAGCGACCGCCAAGCTTGCCGCACTGACCGCAGCCGATGCAGTCGCGGATGGGCTTGGCGCCCAGTTGGAATACCTCGCTGTCGATGCCCTCGGCTTTAAGTTGCTCGGCGACTTCGGCGAGCGCGCGAGCGGTGTTGCCGTTTGCCTTGGGGCTGCCATTGACCAAAAGAACCTTCATCACAAACTCCCTCTGCTGTTGGTGACTTCTGCAGAGGATTATCGCACGATGGGGGAGGCGGTGCGGGCGTGGTGCTAATCCAGTTTGGTACCTGGCACCTGCACGGCTTTCCCGAGCAACACTTTGAGCTCGTTCAAAATGGAAACGGGCTGTCGGTCGACGGTATCCAGATGAAGCGTGGCCACGCGAAGGGGCGGCTGATATTCAAACGAGCCAAAGAGCACGGGAGAGCCCAGGAACCGCTCGATTTCCTTTGCGATCGCGTCGGTCTCTTCGGGATCGAATTCGTCGAAAAGCGCCACGAACATCGGTCCGGTCGAGCGGAACAGACGACCCTTACCGCGCGAACAATCCATGAGGCAGGCGGCGCTCTCCGCCAAAACGCGGTCGCCTGCATCAAAGCCAAAGCGGGCATTGACCTGAGCGATATCGTCGATTTTAATGGCGACCAAGCCCGCCTTGCGCGCGACGCGACGCATTTCGCCAATGGCGTTGACCAGGGCGTGGATGTCGCCCAGGCCGGTCACGGAATCGGTCGTATCTGCCAAGCTGCGGTTGATAATCATGCCCACGTACATGTTGGGCTCGGTATCGGTGCCGTCCAAGCGGTAGCCCGTGCAGTCGCAAAGCACGTATGCTTCGGTGGCATCCATCACGCGATACTGCATGTAGTGGAAGTGCCACGTACCGTTTATCACCATGTCGAGCTCGGCGCGTACGTTGTCGCGGTCCTCGGGGTGAACGCGGGCAAGCCACAAGTCGAGTGAGTTGTAGGGATGCTGGGAGGGCAGGTCAAAATCGCGTACGGCATTAACCGACCATTGTGATTCGCCCGTATCGAGATTGAGGATAAACGGATAGCGCGTCTCGGAGCTCATAGAGATCGCTTGGAATACGCGGTCGTTGCACGGAAGCTGCTCGGCAATTGGGTGTGGCGGCGCGTCATTGTCTTTCGGTTGCTGCACACGATGCATAAGCTTATAGCGATACATCTTGCGATCGGCATCCATCGTCATCTGGCGACGCGTGTCGCCGGCAAGTGGATTGACGCGCGAGCAGCCAAAGCTAAAGCTAGCGATCATGGGCGCCTTGCCACCTGAGCTCGCCTCGATCAGCCCGGCACGTACCTGCTCCAAGCGCTGCTCGAGTTCAGTCTCGTTTGCAGAGAGCGAGATAAGCACAAACTCGTCTCCACCGATACGGAACAGCATCTCATCGTGCTCCATAGTTTCGGAGAGCGTGCGACAGATGCTCAGAATATAGCGATTGCCTTCGGCGTGGCCAAACCTATCATTGCAATGCTTGAGATGGTCGATGTCAATATAGGCGCAGGTGAAGGGGTCGCCTTTGCGCCAGAGCTGCTCGACGTGACGGTCGAGTCCGCCACGGTTGTCCAAGTTGGTGAGCGGATCGATATAGGCGTTGCACTCAAGCAGCTGGCGCTCTTGTTGCAGGATGGCATGCGTCTTTTGCAGTTGCTCACCAACGGCGCGTAGCTCAGCAGGCAGCGCGGCAACATCGAGCTCGGCGGTCGAGGCCCCGTTCGCAAGTCGCTGAAGATAGGCAATGATCGATTGCTCGCCCAGGCGATACGACTCGTTCATGATGGATAACCTCCTTGGGCACAACAGTGGTTTGCATCATATCCCCAATTCGGTTTGGATTGGGGGCATAAGTTAGCCAATGGGGACAAGCGCCCCTTCGGCGGTATCGTTTTGCGCGCGAGCGTATCAGTTGTTTTTGCCACCATCGAGCAATGCCTCAAAATCATTCGCCGGCATGGGGCGGTAGTAGAGGAAGCCCTGAGCGTAGTGGGCACCCATTTGGAGCAGCATGTTCGCCTGCTCGTTTGTCTCGACGCCTTCGATTACAACGGGCAGATGGAGCGATTGCGCCATCTCGAGCATTGATGAAACGATTTGCGCGCTACGGCTTTGATCGCGGTCGGTGGGCACAAACGTGCGATCAAGCTTGATGACGTCGACGTTGACGTTCTTGAGCATCGCGAGCGTAGACTGGCCGGTGCCAAAATCGTCCATGTAGGTCGAGAAACCGCGAGTGTGTAGGTCGGCCGTCAGCTTATCCACGGCCTCGGACTCTCCCGTATAAGCCGTCTCGGTGATCTCAATGCGCATGAGCTCGGGCGGTAGGTTGTATTGGGCGGCAAGCGCCCCCATATGCTCGGCGACGTCGCAGGCAAGGATATCCACGCGCGACACATTGAGCGAGATCGGAACTACGCGCAGCCCTCGATCGATGCACTCACGCAGCCACGAGGCGACGCCCTGCCAAACATATTTGTCGAGCGTCACCACAAAACCGCTTTCCTCGAGAGCGGGGATAAAGGTGGTAGGTGAAATGAGGGAGCCATCCTTGTCAATCCAGCGTGTGAGCGCCTCGGCGCCAACGATCTCGCCGGTTTCCATGTCGACCTGGGGCTGCAAGTAGTAGGTAATGCGGCCGTTTGAGAGCGCATACTGGAATTCGGTCAGCGTGCGGTGGAACGCGATTTCGTGTTCGTATTCCTCGGGGCGGAAAATGGCAATGCGCTCCTTAAAGTCGTTTTTTGCGCGCCGATTGGTAAACATGGCCTTGGCCTGCGCATCGATGGTGATTTCCTCGTTGGAGTCGATGGGGTAGACGCCCATGGACGGCCAGAAGCCCACGCCGTCATCATGCTTGGCCACGGCCTGGCGAATGCGGCTATAGATCTGATGGACGGTGTCGTGCTTAAAGGGGATGAGTACGCAAAAATCGTCTTGGCCCCAGTACCCTGCGACGCCCATGGCGGCATTCTCGATGTCCTTGAGAACCGTGCCCACATCGGCGAGTACGCGGTCGCCCTCGGCCTGTCCGTGCCATTCGTTGAACAGTCGCATGTGCCCCATATCGACGGTGGCGATACACCAGGCGCCGTTGCGCCTTGTCTCGAGAAATTCGTTGGCGCGGCGCATAAACTCGCTGGGTCGATAGAGACCCGTGAGCGGATCGATGCGTTCGGCGATGGCGCTTTTGCGCTCCACCTCGGGTATGGGGAGGCTGTCGTTGGGAACAAGCCCGCCGGCCGTGCGAATGCGACGGTCGAGTTCGCCTAAAACGGCGGCCGTTTGATTGGTCAGGTGCTCGTAAAAGGCCGGAACGACAAGACAGACGGGGGTAATAGTGTCGCCCGCGATTCGAACGGGAGCGAAAACGGCCTCTTTGAGATGTTGGATCAGTTGCTCGAATGCTTCGTGATCCAAATTGTTGCTAAGCACGACGAACTGGGCGTTGCGTGAACGGAAGACGCGACTCCTGCCGCGAGTAATCGACAGCATGCGGCCTGCGTATTCGGCGAGCATGTTGTCGACGGCCTCGGCCCCGTAGAGCTCGTTGAGCTTTGCCGTGCCGCGAACGCGCACTGCTATAAGCCCCGTCTCGCAACGGTCGCGACGGCAGGCATCGATAGCGTTGATCAGCGTGCGCTGCGTTCCGAGACCCGTGGCGGCGTCGACGGTCTCGGCAAGCGAGTGGTTGACGAGCTCGCCGACATAGAGCGAGGGGACATTTCCGTCGCCGTCGATACGAAACCCGCGAGCACGGCCGAGGATGTAATCGCCGGCGGCATTGCGCACGCGGTACTGCATGACGTGACGATGTTTGGAGCCGTCATAGATTTGGTCGATGTCGTTGATATAGGCCTCAAGGTCATCGGGATGGACACGCGTTTTCCAATAATCGTGACAGTTGTCTATATGCTCCGAAGGAAGACCAAGATCGCGCAAGGCGCCTTGTGACCAAAGGGTTCGATGTTTGTCCAAGTTCTCGATAAAGAAATAGCGGCCTTCGTTGAGCATCGAAAGGGCGTCGACAATTCGATCGCTTATTTCGAAGTCGTCGGTGTGGGCTTGTGCGATATTGCGTCGATCAAGGTGCACGGCATGACGTAGCTTGTAGTCGTACATGCGATGGTCGGCATCGTTCGTCAAGCGATTGGGGGCTTCGCCCAGGGCGGGGTCGGCGTGTGCCACTCCGTAGCTAAACGAGTGAGGCATCTCGGCATCGTTGTTTTTGAGCAGGACCGTTCGGCAGTGTTCCAGGCGCTCGGCGAGGTCGTCCTCGGTCGCAATCGTAGACAGGATGGCAAACTCGTCGCCGCCTATGCGAAACGCCGCCTCGTCCACTTTCATATACAGCTTGAGATAGAGGCTTACCTGCAAAATATAGCGGTTGCCCTCGTCATGGCCAAAGACGTCGTTGCAGTGCTTGAGATTGTCGATATCGATGTACGCCATGGTAACGGGGGTGTCCTGCTCCCAGAGCTCCTCGAGGGAACGGGCAAAGCCGCCGCGGTTGCCAAGCCCGGTAAGCTGGTCGGTAAAGGCGGTCCTGACCAGATCCTCCTGACGCTTGAGAAGGTCGCGGACGGTCTTTTCGAGCGTTTCAGTGTAATTGCTGGGGGTATCCATGCTGTAGGCGGCTTTCTGGGGTCGGGGCGGATTGCGTCGGGCGAGCTCGTTGTGCACACGCGTTGTTGCTCAACGCCTCGCGTGTTTCCAAGCCCCCGCCTTGCTGCGTCGTTGGGTTTATTTGTCGGCTGACGTTCGTTGCTGATAACTACTGAGTAGTATAAACAAGTGTATGGAATTATGCAGGGGTGCCCATGTTGCGGGCGGCCATTATTCGCCATTATTCGCCAAACGGTAACGCGACGATGTTCGATGAAAATGCGACTGAGGCGATATATGTTGACGGGTATACTTGTTTCGTTTTAAAACGCAGGAACGGAGATGGTCGCATGGCACAGCCAGATACGACGCCCACGGTGGGGCTTGCGCTCGAGGGAGGCGGCTACCGCGGTATGTATACGGCGGGCGTGCTCGACGTATGGATGGAGTGCGGCCTGACCTGTGACCATATGGTGGGCGTCTCGGCGGGCGCGGCGTTTGGCTACAACTTTAAATCGCGCCAGATCGGCCGTGCCATTCGCTACAACAAGGCCTATTGCGCCGACAAGCGCTATGCGAGCGTGACGAGCTGGCTGCGAACCGGCGACATGTTCAATGCCGAGTTTGCCTATCACGAGGTTCCCATCGAGCGCGATCCCATCGACCTGGAGGCTTATCGTGCCTGCCCCATGCGGTTTACCTGCGTGTGCACCGATCTTAAGACGGGGCGGGCCGTCTACCATGACCTGCCTTACGGTGATGAGCATGATATCGAGTGGATCCGGGCGTCGTCGGCGATTCCCGTGGCAACACGACCCGTTGCCATTGAGGGGCACAAGTACCTGGATGGCGGCGTTGCCGATTCCATTCCCAGCGCATGGCTGTTTGCGCAGGGCTATGACCGCAACGTGGTGGTGCTGACGCAGCCGGCGGGCTTTGTAAAGCAGCCCAATAGCGTGATGCCTATGCTGCGTCGCGTGTATCGTCACTATCCGGAGTTTGTTGCGGCGCTTGAGCACCGGCACGAGGTATATAACGCCACGCTCGACGACCTGGCGCGTCGCGAGGCCGCTGGCGAGATCTTTGTGGTGCGGCCGAGCGAATCGGTGAAGGTGCCGTCGCTGTGCCGCGAGCCCGAGGAACTCGAACGCATCTATCAGATCGGCCGTCGCGATGCGGAGGCGACCTTGCCGGCACTGGAGGCATATCTGGCAGGGTAGAGGCTGCTGCCGCCATCTCGGCGGAAAGCGCATCCCAGAATGGACGTCCAAACTGGGATGCGCTTTCCGCTGTCGAAGGTATGAGGCTGCGGAGCAGCTGCTCGGCATAGGCCTATGCCTGCTGCCAGGTGTCGACAAGGTCCTTGGCTGCGGCATGGGGGTCGTCGGCGCTGCAGACGGCGCTTACCACAAAGAAGCCGTCGACGCCGGTGGCCTTAAGCTGCGGCAAGTCGGCCGTCTTAACGCCGCCGCCCACCACGATGGGCACGGGGCTTGCCGCGTGGAGTGCGGCAAGGTCCTCAAAGCTCTTGGTGATGATAGAGCCGTCGGCCGCGCGTCCGCAGTCGCGCTTGGTCTCGGTCTCGTGGAGCGGGCCGATGCCCAGGTAGTCGACCAGGCTCATGTCGGCGGTCTTGACGTTCTCGAGCATCTCCTCGCAAC
>URUW01000024.1 GCA_900551205.1 uncultured Collinsella sp.
GAGCGACACGTGCATCTACACCATGCAGGACCTGCTCAACTTGGGCAACGAGGCGCGCATCAACACCCCTGCCACGCTGGGCGGCAACTGGACCTGGCGCATGCTCGACGGCGCCATCACCCGCGAGCTCGAGCACAAACTCACCGACTGGACCGAGACCTACTTCCGCATCCCGTCGGAAGCCGAAATCGAGCTTCCTCAATAGGAGCTACCGCGCCCGACCCCTCCCCACCGTGCGGACGCGCTTGCTTACCCGCGCGAGGCCACCCCAATCCCCTCGCGCGGGATTCTTATGAATTGCAGACATGTAATCAACCCATTACAGGAGGAAACATGCCCCAAATTAACCTCATGGAACTCGCCGAGCAGTCTTTTGGCACCTCGCTCGAGCAGCTCGACGACCGTCGCATTTACAAGCTGCTGGTCAAACTCGTGCAGGAGCGCTCCGCCGCCTGCCCGCTCAACAACGGCAAGAAAAAGCTCTATTACATTTCCGCCGAATTTTTGATCGGCAAGCTGCTCATCAACAACATGATCGACCTCGGCATCTACGATGAGGTTAAGGACCAGCTCACCGCCGCAGGCCACGACCTCAACAAGATCGAGGAGTTCGAGGTCGAGCCGTCGCTCGGCAACGGCGGCCTGGGCCGCCTGGCCGCATGCTTCCTGGATTCCATCGCCACGCTGGGCTTGACCGGCGATGGCGTGGGCCTCAACTATCACTACGGCCTGTTCCGTCAGCGCTTTGTCGACAACCAGCAGAAGGCCGTCCCCGACGAGTGGCTCGGTGAGCAGGACATCCTAGTCGACGACGGCCGCTCCTACACCGTCGAGTTCGGCGATTTTGCCGTTACCTCCAAGCTCGTCAACATCGACGTGCCCGGTTACGGCCAGCCCACCAAGAACCGTCTGCGCCTGTTCGACCTGGCGAGCGTCGACGACGGCCTGGTCCCCGGCAGCTCCATCGACTTCGACAAGACCGAGATCGCCAAGAACCTCACCTTGTTCCTCTACCCCGACGATTCCGACGAGCAGGGCCGCCTGCTTCGCATCTATCAGGAGTACTTCATGGTGAGCAACGCCGCCCAGCTCCTGATCGACGAGGCCGTCGAGCGCGGCAGCAACCTGCACGATCTGGCCGACTACGCCGTGGTCCAAATTAACGACACGCACCCCACCATGGTCATCCCCGAGCTCATTCGCTTGCTCACCACCGAGCATGGCATCGAGTTTGACGAGGCCGTGACCATCGTACGCTCCATGGTCGCCTACACTAACCACACGATCCTTGCCGAGGCGCTCGAGAAGTGGCCGCTCGCCAGCCTGCAGAAGGTCTCCCCTGCCATCGCCGACATTATCGTCAAGCTCGATGAGATCGCGAAAGCCGAGCACGATGACCCGCGCGTCGCCATCATCGACGAGCACGACACCGTCCACATGGCCCACATGGACATCCACTTTGGCTTCTCCATCAACGGCGTAGCCGCCCTCCACACCAAGATCCTGGAGGACACCGAGCTTCATCCGTTCTACGAGATCTATCCCGAGAAGTTCTCCAACAAGACCAACGGCATCACCTTCCGCCGCTGGATCCATGGAGCCAACCCCGCGCTCGCCAGCCTGCTCGACGATGTAATCGGCACCGACTGGCGCAGCACCGGCGATCTGAACAAACTCGCCAAGTTCGCCGACGACAAGGACGTTCTTGAGCGCCTGGCCGCCACCAAGGTCGAGGCCAAGGCCATCATGCGCCAGTTCATGGCGCTCGAGCAGGGCGTGACCATTCCCTCCAACGCCATCATCGACGTCCAGGTCAAGCGCATCCACGAGTACAAGCGTCAGCAGATGCTCGCGCTCTACATCATCTGGAAGTACTTCGATATCAAGAACGGCAACAGGCCTAAGCATCCCGTCACCATCATCTTTGGCGGCAAGGCGGCGCCTGCCTACACTATCGCGCAGGACATCATCCATCTGATCCTGACGCTGTCGCAGTGGATTGCAAACGACCCCGACGTGGCTCCCTACCTGCAGGTTGTCATGATCGAGAACTACAACGTCACCGCCGCCGAGCGCGTGATCCCCGCCGCTGACATCTCCGAGCAGATCAGCCTGGCCTCCAAGGAGGCGAGCGGCACCTCCAACATGAAGTTCATGCTCAACGGCGCCCTAACCCTGTGCACGCTCGACGGTGCCAACGTGGAGATTGCCGAGCTCGTGGGCGACGAGAACATCTATACCTTTGGTGCCTCGTCCAAACAGGTCGAGCAGCTCTACGCCGACGGCACCTACAACGCCGGTGCGCTCTACCGCAAGCCCGGCATTAAACTGCTGGTGGACTTCATCACCAACCCGGCCTTTATGGCAACCGGCAACGCCGAGCGCCTGCAGCGCCTGCACGACGACATTAAGGGCAAGGACTGGTTTATGGCCCTGCTCGACATTGAGGAGTACATCCAGACCAAGGAGCGCGTGCTGGCCGACTACGAGGACCAGGACGCCTGGATGCGCAAGGCGCTCATCAATATCGCCAACGCCGGCACCTTCTCGTCCGACCGTACGATCTCCCAGTACAACGACGAGATCTGGCACCTGAGCTAATTCGGTTTCATCGCCCATCCTCTTGAAAACGGAGCCACGGCAACGCGGCTCCGTTTTTTGTGCCCGCACGTTACCCTGTGATCCGACTCGGCCAAACAATCTCGATCCATAACAACTACTCAACCAAAACGGTCCCAGCTGTTACAGATTGAGACATACCGGCCCCTCCCCTTGGATTTATCTCAATCTGTAACATCTAGCAGGTGAAATTCGCCTTTGGTGTTACAGATTTAGATGAAATGGTTAGCTCAGCGGAACCGCCTCGATCTGTAACATCTAACGTCCGAAATCGGCCCTACCTGTTACAGATCAAGACAAACTGACAGACGGAAAGCCCCAACACAAAGAAAGGCTCCCCTCTCGCCCAGTGGACGGGAGGGGAGCCTTATATGTGACCGCGGCAAAAGGATGGCAAAGCCGCAGTCGCCCAAAGGGAGGGCCTGGATGCACCGGGCCTAGATAAGGTTCTTGCCAGACACCTTATCGAAGAGATGAGTCGCGTTCTTCTCGAACTTGAACCAGATGGGGTCGCCAGCCTTGAGCGCGCCCTTGGCCTCGAGGTCGACGACGGGGATAATCAGGACAAACTGGCCGTCGGGAGCGGTCACATGGACATGCTCGGTCGAGCCCATGAGCTCGGTCACCTCGACGGTGCCCTGGAGCGCACCCTCCTCGCCCTTGTCGGCAAGCAGGATCTGCTCGGGGCGCACGCCGGCCGTAATCTCCTTCACGTCGCCGCCGTCCCAGTTGAGGGCAAGCTGAGCGCAAGTCTCCGGGGCGAGCGCCACGTTCATATCCTCGGTCTTGACAGTAAAGCCGTTGCCCGAGCGCACCAGCTGGGCATCGAAGAAGTTCATCTGCGGCACGCCGATGAAGCCGGCGACGAAGATGTTCGCGGGATGGTTGAAGACCTCCTGCGGCGTGGCGATCTGCTGGACGACGCCGTCCTTCATGACCACGATGCGGTCGCCGAGGGTCATAGCCTCGGTCTGGTCGTGGGTAACGTAGATGAAGGTGCCCTTGATCTCGTGACGCAGCTTAATGAGCTCGGCGCGCATCTGGTTACGAAGCTTGGCATCCAGGTTGGACAGCGGCTCGTCCATCAGGAAGACCTTGGGGTCACGCACGATGGCGCGGCCGATGGCGACGCGCTGGCGCTGGCCACCCGAAAGCGCCTTAGGCTTACGGTCGAGATACTCGGTAATGCCCAGGATCTCGGCAGCAGAGCGAACCTTGCGGTCGATCTCGTCCTTGGGGACCTTCTTGAGCTCGAGCGTAAATGCCATGTTCTCGTACACCGTCATATTGGGGTACAGAGCGTAGCTCTGGAACACCATGGCGATGTCGCGGTCCTTGGGCGCCACGTCGTTGACGCGCTTGCCGTCGATGAGCACGTCGCCGGAGGTGATGTCCTCCAGGCCGGCGACCATGCGCATCGTCGTGGACTTACCGCAGCCAGAGGGGCCAACGAGGACGATGAACTCCTGGTCGTGAACGGTGAGGTTGAAGTCCTCTACAGCGAGCACACCGTCCTCGGTAACCTTGAGGTTGTGCTTCTTCTCCTCGGTCTTCTTCTTTTTGCCAAAGAAGCCCTTCTTTTTTGACTCGTTGTTGGGATACACCTTCTGAACATGTTTGAGAACGATCTCGGCCATGTCTCTACCTTTCGATACGCGGCGCCGCGCTGAGGGGCGCCGCCCAAACTTGCAAAACAGTTACGGCATCAGCCCTTGACGGCACCTGCCACCACACCGTCGATGATGTACTTCTGGCAGAAGATGTACATGATGACGATGGGGACAACGACCATCATGATGCAGGCCATCATGGGGCCGAGCTCGACGTGGCCATAGCCGCCGCGGAAGTACTGGATCAAAATAGGAATGGTCTTGTACTTGGTGGAGTCGAGCGTAAGGTAGGGCAGCAGGTAGTCGTTCCAGACCCACATGGTCTCGAGGATGCCGACCGAAAGATAGGTGGGCTTCATGATGGGGAGAACGATCTTAAAGAACACCTGAACCGGGTTGCAGCCGTCAATCATGGCCGCCTCCTCGATCTCGAGCGGGATGTTCTTTACAAAGCCGGCGAACATAAAGACCGCCAGGCCCGCGCCAAAGCCCAGATAGATAAAGCAGATGTTGAACGGCGTATTAAAGCCGATGCGGTCCGCCAAATTGGACAGCGTGAACATCAGCATCTGGAACGGTACGACCATCGAGAACACGAACAGGTAATAGAAGAAGTTCGAGATCTTGTTGTTGACACGAACCACGTACCAAGCGCACATGGAGCAGCACACCAGAATCAGCACGACCGACGTGACTGTGATGATGAGCGAGTACATAAACGCCGAGGCAAAGCCCTGCTCGTTCAGAGCGTGTACGTAGTTTGCGAGGCCGTTGAACGTCTCGGGCGTGAGCAGATCGAACGCCGTGGTGGTGCTGATTGCGGTCCCCTTCTTAAAGGAATTGAGCGCAATCATGAACACAGGGTAGATCCACGCGAGCGACAGAATCGTAAAGAAGATCGAGAGCGCGCGGTTAATAGCCTTATCGCGTTTCATTACTGCTGCACCTCCTTGGACCTCGTGGCCTTAAGCTGGATCATAGAAATAGCGACAACCAGGATGCAGAAGATAACTGCCTTGGCCTGACCGATGCCCTGCCATGCGATGCCAGCACGCGAATAGAACGTGTTGTAGATGTTCAGGGCGAGCATCTCGGTGGAGTGCGCCGGGGCACCACCGGTAAGGGCGAGGTTCTGGTCGAACAGCTTAAAGCCGTTGGTGATGGACAGGAACAGGCAGATGGTGATGGTCGGCATCAGGTTGGGGATCTTAACCTTCCAAAACGTCTGCCATGCCGTAGCGCCGTCGACCTTGGCGGCCTCGATGTAATCAGACGGAATGGACTGCAGACCGGCGATGTAGATGATCATCATGTAGCCGACCTGCTGCCACAGGGTCAGGATGATAAGGCCCCAGAAGCCAGCAGCAGAGTTAAGGGCGATGAGCTGGGCGCCCACGTTGGAGAGCAGGCAGTTGATCAGAATCTGCCAAATGTAGCCCAGCACGATGCCGCCAATCAGGTTAGGCATAAAGAAAATCGTACGGAAGATGTTGGTGCCCTTGAGCGCCTTGCGAGTGAGCGCCTGCGCAATGGCCAGCGCGATCACGTTGATGAGCACCGTCGACAGGAAGGCAAACGCCACGGTAAAGAAGAACGACGTGGAGAACTGCGGGTCGGTCAGTGCGCGCACGTAGTTCTCGATACCGACAAAGTGCGCGTTATTGATGGTAATAAACTGGCAGAACGAGAGATAGAAACCCTGGATAAAGGGAATCACGAACCCGATCATAAACGCCAGGCACGTGGGCAGCATAAAGAGCGGCCACCAGCGCTTGAGTGCTTTGCCCATAGAAGGGTCCTTTCAATATGCAGGGGGCGGGCAAACCTACGTCTGCCCGCCCCCTGTCGCTAATCAGATAGCTTGGGCAGCAACTGCTTACTCGGAAGCAGCCTTCTCGGTCTTCCAGCCATCGACGAAGGCGTTCTTGACGCCGTCCCACTTGGTGTTGTCGGCAGCATAAGCGATGAGAGCCTGCTTGAGGTTCTTCTTCCACTCCTCGGAGGGGATGTAAACGAAGTCCCAAGCGACGGTCTTCTTGCCGTCCTTGGCCATAGCAACGGCCTGCTGAGAGAAGACGTTGGTGGTCTCCTTAGCGCTCTTGAACGGGGCGGTCAGGCCCATCTTGTCAGCGATGATGCTGGTGGCGGTGTCAGAAGTGACGCACCAATACATGAAGTCCTCGGTGGCCTTCTGGGCATCCTCGGAAGCCTGGGAGCTGACGCACCAGTAGTTCTCGCCGCCGGAGCACAGGCCCTGGTTCTCCTCGCCGTCGACGCCGATGTAGATCGGCAGCATGCCGAGCTGGTCGTCGGTCATACCGGCCTTGGTGAGGTCGGCGTAGGCCCAAGAGCCGTTCTGGTAGAAGACGGCCTTGCCGGTTGCGAACTCGTTGGTGGCGTCGTCACCGGTCTTGGAGGCGAGCTGCGAAGGATCGCAGGTGGAGTCGGTGATGTACAGGTCGAAGATCTGCTTAAAGTTGTCGAGATACTCGCCCTTGATCTCGTCGTCCTCCTGGTTGTGCTCCTTCTCGAACTCGTAGTAGAGCGGGAGGTTGGCGAGGTGGGTGGTGTAGCGCCAGCTGGAGGAGTCATCCATGCCGGCGGAAGTGAAGGCACCGTCAACGCCGAGCTCGTCCTTGCGGGCCTGGATGTCATCGGCGCAAGCCTTCAGCTTGTCGAAGGAGTTGATGTCCTCGGCCTTGTAGCCGGCCTTCTCGAGGAGCTCCTTGTTGTAGATGATGCCGTAGCTCTCCTGAACCCAGTCGATACCCAGATCCTTGCCGTCGGACTGCAGCGCCAGGGAGTCGTCGATGAGCTCGCCGCGGAGCTTGGTGTCGGAAAGATCGGCGCAGTAGTCCTTCCAGTTCTTAAGGCCGGTGGGGCCGTTGACCTGGAACAGCGTCGGAGCGGAGCTCTTGGACATCTCGGACTTGAGCTTCTCCTCGTAGGTGTTGGAGGCGGCGGTCACGATCTTGACCTCGACGCCCTTCTCCTTCTTGTACGCCTTGGCGATCTCCTTCCACTCCTTGTCGACCTCGGGCTTGAACTGGAGGAAGTAGACCTCGGCAGCGTCACCGGAAGCAGAGGAGCCAGAGCCGGCAGAACCACCGCAGCCCACGAGGCCCAGACCAAGAACCGCAGCCGCGGAACCAGCAAAGCCCAGGAACTGCCTTCTGCTCATTTCGTTCTTCATTACAATCCACCCTTTCACACCGTGGCGGCACCCTTTGCCGCCGCCTTCGGAGATTGGCTCGGGGACTTTGCCCCTTTTGCTGACTTGTACAATACGCTATTTGGCTAGTTGTTTGAACAAGTATTACTAGAGCGGTAGAAAAACTTCGGTGAACGGTAATTTCAACTTGATACTTGACAAGTTTTGTATAAACAATTATTTTTTATCGAATGCAGAGAAAACGCCCGATCAAGCCGATGCATCGTCGGTTTGACCGGGCGTTTTCGCTTTGAGGGCATGAGTCTCGTCAGGCTGCGAGCTAGCCGGCTATCGCTTGGAGTTGACGCGGTAGTGGAAGATCTCGGGATGCGTGCGGGCATGCGTGACCTCGAACAAGATGCCGTCCGAGGTGTACGACTGGCTCTCCATAACGGCGACGCAGTTGTACTTGCCAAGGTCCAAGTAGCTGCAGTCCTCATCGTTGGCGAGCTCGACACTCACCGTACGACGGCTCGCCATCACTTTGACGCCGCGCTTGTGCTCCAGATAGCCGTAGATAGAATCCGCCGCGATCTCGGGGGTCAGGCCCTTGGCGATCGACGCCAAAAAGTAGCCATGGTCCACTTGGCGCGCGCTGCCGTTGAGGCTTCGGACACGCACTACGCGAATCAGCTCCTCGCCCACCTTAAAGCCCAGGCGACGAGAGAGTTGCTCAGTGCAAATCAAATGTTCAAAAGACTTGACCTCGGTCGATGCGACGGCATTGTTGCGTTTTGCGAACTCGCCAAACGACTCAACCTCTTCGAGTGCGCCCAGCATGTCGGTTTCGCCCTTAAGCCAAATAACGCGCACGCCCTTACCGTGTATAGGCTGCACAAACATCTGGTCGGCCAGCATGCTCAAGGCGCGTCGAACGGTATTGCGCGTGCAGCCAAACTCCGCGGTCAGCTCGGCTTCGGTTGGCAGCATCTCCTGAAACGCATAGGTCCCGTTGATGATGCGCGAACGGATCTCGCGGTAGATTCCTTCGTAAATCGCTTTTGGCATGATTTCACCTCTAATGAATATGTATGGCTAGGCACGATAGCATTTCTTTGGGTTGTTTAAACCGTCTATCGGCAAAGCACCGATTATTAACTGTCAACGGCGCCCGTGATGCTCCAATCGATTCGAATCAAAACCATCAATGCGGCGAACGCTCACTCCCCTACAATTAACTCATTGTTTAAACGTTCCACCGCAGACACGGCGGGCTTATGGTCGAGAGGCAGAACATGCTGCAAAAAATCCAACGCTTTGGCGGGGCAATGTTCGCGCCCGCCATGCTGTTTTCTATATCAGGCCTCATGGTCGGCGTCTCCGCTCTCGCAACAACCGTCGACATCGTCGGCGATCTTGCCATATACGGAACCCCCTGGTACGTTTTCTGGAGCATCATCCAGCGCGGCTCGTGGACGGTCTTTAAACGTCTTCCGCTCCTTTTTGCCGTAGCGCTGCCCATCGGCCTTGCCCAAAAACAGCCGGCGCGTTGCTGCCTCGAGGCGCTCGTCGCCTATTTTGCCTACTGCTTCTTTTTGAGCGAGATCATTAAGCTGAGCGGAGACAACCTTGGACTTAAGTACCCGTCGTTTTTGACCTCCGTTAGCGGCATCACCATCATCGACGGCATCAAGACGCTCGACACCGGCATTATCGGGCCGTTGGCAGTCTCGACCATCGTCGTTGCCATCCACGACCGCTTCTACGACGCCAAGGTGCCCGATTGGCTCGGCACGTTCTCCGGCTCCTCGCTGGTCTATCTCATCAGTTTTTTCGCCGTACTCGGCCTTGCCATTTTCTCGGCTGTCACGGTGCCCTACGTATACGATATAACCGAAACGCTCCGCCACGCGCTTGCGGGCATCGGTCCCTTTGGCGTAGGCATCTTTGTCTTTTTAGAACGAGCACTCGAGCCCTTTGGCCTGCACCACCTGCTCTACATGCCGATCTACTACGACAACCTGGTCATTAACGACGGCATCTACGCCACGTGGAGCAGCTTGCTCCCCATCCTCTCCCATAGCACGCGCCCCCTTAATGAGCTTGCGCCGTGGGCCGGTTTTACCGCCACCGGCTGGGTCAAGCTCTTTGGCCTTCCTGCCATCGCAGCTGCGTTCTACTCCACCGCAAAACCCGAGCGCCGCGCCGGCCTCAGGGTCATCCTTGTTCCCGCCATCATCGCCTCAGTGGTCTGCGGCGTCACCGAACCGCTCGAGTTTCTCTTTATGTTCACCCACCCCGGGCTCTTTTTGCTCTACGCCGTCCTCTCTTCTTGCCTCGCTATGACCATGAATTTCTTTGGTATCGTCGGCATCTTCTCGGGCGGTTTCATGGAAATGGCTGCCTTCAACTTTATTCCGCTCATGCGCACGCATGCCGGTGCCTATCTTTTGGCGCTCGGTATCGGCCTTGCCTTTAGCCTCATCTTTTTTGTTAGTTTTCGAGCGCTCATCTTGGTCTATGACCTTAAGACACCGGGCCGCGAGGATCATGTCGCCAATCGCGCGGCAATCGATCGTTTAACGGGAAGCGGCTTTGCCAAAGAGCAATCTCCCAATGGCGAGGTCAGTATTCAATCCGATCAAGATCACGTCCTCGCTGAGCGGGTAATTCAGCTTTTAGGTGGCGTTGGCAATATCGTGGGCGCAACCAACTGCGCCACGCGCCTGCGCGTCGAGGTCGCAGACCCTTCCATCGTTGCAGATAACGCGTCGTTTGTCGCGGTGGGCGCCAAGGGCCTCATCATTACGGGCAAGACCGCCCAGGTGATTATCGGCATCTCCGTTCCCCGCGTTAAAGAGCATTTTGACCAGATCATGGGCCTCGAGCCGGGATTTGTGCCCACCACCTCGGCCTCCCCTGCCGCCAGCGCAGCCCATAAGCGCGGCGATATCTGCTTCTTCGATATCGACGGAACACTCGCCTGGCAAGACCCTCGAGTGGCACAAGAGCTTCCCGAGAGCGAGCGAGACCTCTCCCCCTATCCCAATGAAGCGGTCTCGCAAGCCATCCGTAATTTTGTCGCCAAGGGCAATATGGCGTTTATCTGCACAGGGCGCACGCTGAGCTGCATCCATCCAAAGCTGCTCGATCTGCCCTGGACCGGCATCGTCTGCCTCGCGGGTGGCTATGTCGAACTTGAGGGACACGTGATCCGCGATTTGGCGATGACGCCCGGTATGCTGCAGCGTCTTGCTCCCATTCTTGAGCAATCGGACGAAGTGATTCGTTTTGAGGGACTCAATGGCGTCGTTCGCATGGGTGCCGATGCGCCCGACGCCCCCGGATATGCCCGCACCGTGGGCGATGCAATTACGCAGTTGCAACATTACAGCGCCTACAAGATCTTAATGTCCACGTCGCTTGCCAACCGCATCGCTCAGGATCAAACGTTTGAGCCGCTGCTCTGCTTTAACGAGCTCGAGCTCGAAGTGACCGAGATTTCGCCTCGCGAATGTACCAAGCGCGAGGGTATCCAGTCCGTACTCGACGCTCTCGACCCCAACCATGGAACGGTGTATGGCATCGGTGATGCCAGCAATGACATCTCGCTGATGAACGCCGTCGACGTCGGCATCGCCATGGGCAATGCACCGGACTATCTCAAAAAGCGCGCGGACTACATCACCGACTCGGTCGACAAAGATGGCGTCGTCAAGGCGCTCGAGCACTTTGGACTGGTCTAACTACGAAACTCGTCCGACATGCGCCGTTGCCTTAAATCCCCAAACCTGCCACGCAGGCAGGCACAATGTGGCAATATGTTGCCTGCACACTACATCGATGCAACCTAAGAAAGAATGCGAGAACCCGTGTCCAGTCCGTTTACCTGCTTTTTAGCCCAGCACTTTGACCAGATTAATGACTATCTGGCCACGTTCTTTGACGGACAGGCGACCTCTGCCGATATCGAACGCTACCTGTACGCGCCGCTCTCGGCTTTTACGGCCAACGCCGGCAAGCGCCACCGCCCGCTTATCTGCATGCTCGCCGCAACCGCAGTGGGCGGTAGCTTTGAGAGCGCCCGCAGCGCCGCGGCAGCTATCGAGCATTTCCAGTCGGGTGCGCTCATCCACGACGACATCGCCGACAACGGACAGCTTCGTCGAGGCAAGCCCTGCATGCACCTTACCGAGGGCACGGGGCTCGCCATCAATTGTGGCGACCTGGCGCTCACCATGGTCACCAAGACGGTTCTCGACGATCCCACGCTCGAGTCCGACGTGAAGCTGCGTGTGCTCCACGAGCTTACCGAGATGATCGTCCGCACCATCGAGGGTCAAGCGCTTGACCTGGGTTGGGTCCGTGACGAGCGCTTTGATATCTCGGTTGATGACTACCTGGACATGGCGACGCACAAGACCGCGTATTACAGCGGAGCCACGCCGCTTGCCGCCGGAGCCATTATCGGCGGCGGCAGCGAAGAGCAGGTCGAGGCGCTACGCGCCTTTGGCCTGCACACCGGCCTTGCCTTTCAGATTCAGGACGACCTGCTCAACTTGGTCGGCACCAAAGAGGCCGCCAACAAGGACTTCCGCACCGACATCACCGAGGGCAAACGCACGCTCGTTGCCGTGCACGCCCTGTCTGATGAGCGCCATCACGACGAGGTCGAGGCAATCCTTTCCTCGGGCACCGAGGACCCCGCGCAGCTCGCGCGCGCCGTGGAGATCTTCCAGCAGACCGGCTCCATCGAATATGCTCACGCCTACGCGCTGGACCTGACCGCAAAAGCCAAGGCTGCCATCGAGAACGTTGAGCTTGACCCGCACGCACGCGAACTGTTCCTCTCCATGGCAGATTTCTTTGTGGAGCGCCTCAACTAGCGGGGGTCACAAAACCTGTGGGCAGCGCGTTTGGGTACAAGTTGCTACACTGTTGAGTGCATGTTTATGCATTGTCTCGCGTTGTCTATCCGACACGCGCTCAAAATAGTACGAATCGTACGCCGAAAGGGGTTCGTTCATGGAACCTATTACCACGGGCATGCAGGGAGCAGCCGTCGAGGATGTTCAGTCCCGCCTTCTGCAGCTCGGTTACACCATCGATGCCGACGAGGTCGCCGACAAGCGCTTTGGCACCACCACCGAGCAGGCCGTTGGCACGTTTAGGCTCGATAGCGGCCTTGCGGCCGGTTATGCTGTCGATATCCCCTGCTGGAGCGCCCTGGTCGACGCCTCGTATAAGCTGGGCGACCGCACCCTGTATCTTCGCATGCCCAATTTTCACGGCGCCGACGTCAAGGCCCTGCAGCGCGCTCTCAACGTTTTGGGCTTTGCCTGTGGCGAAGACGACGGCTACTTTGGTCCGCATACCGAGGCCGCCCTGCAGCAGTTCCAGGAAAATGTCGGCCTGTTTGCCGACGGCATGGCCTTCCAGGACACCTACGCCTACATCAACCGCCTGCACCATGTGTGGGAGGGCAAGCCCTCGGTCACCGAAGCCGAGTCCCGCATCGGTTTTGCTCGCGCCGCCAACGTGCTCGAGCGCTTCCAGATCGCCGTTATCGGTGAGGACCCCATCGCACGCAGCGTTGCTTCGCGCATGTGGAACATCGCCACGGCAACGACCGACAACAGCGGCATGATGCTCTGCGACTCCGAGGTCCCAACCGACGTTGACCTGGTGCTCGAGATCGCAAGCGACGAGCTGCCCGCCGACGCCGCGCCACGCGCCACGATTGCCCTCGCCGAGTGCCACAACCTGGCCCAGCGCATCCGCACCGCCAATGTCGCCGTGCAGCAGAAGCCGGCTCGCATTCGCATTGAGCTCACGGGCATGACGCGCTACAACGGCACCTTCACGGCCAGCGACGCGCAGACGCTCGCCGTACGCCTACTCGATGGCGTTTGCGATGCCCTCGCAGATTAGGTAAACTAGACGAGTTGCTTTTGGGCAACACCACACATTGGGACGTAGTTCAACGGTAGAACTCCGGTTTTTGGTGCCGGCTGTTGGGGGTTCGAATCCCTCCGTCCCAGCCATTAAAACTGAGCGCCCTAAGCCCATAACGGCCCAGGGCGCTTTCTTGTGGGCAAGCGGAGGAATTCGAGCCCGCAAGGGTGCGGAGCTGAGGAAACGCGAAGCGTTTTCCAGCGCAGCACGCAAGGAGCGAAGCGACGCAGCGGGGCGCGGCCGCCGACCAGGCGGACGCGGAATCCCTCCGTCCCACACCAGCCAAGAGCCCCTCACGTCAAGCAAATCGAGCCAACGCCGCCAAGCGGAGGGATTCGAACCCGCAAGGGAGCGAAGCGACGCAGCGGGGCGCGGCCGCCGCAGGCAGACGCGGTGCCGGCACTTGGGGGCGCTCCTAAGTGCCGGCATTATAGGAACGTCCCCAAGTGCCGGCTCGGGACTATTTTCGAGGACCCTCCGAAGGACTGTGGCCAAAAAACGGCAAATATGAGTACTGTTACCGTTGTAGCTACATTATTTTCGTTAATAAAAGAAGATCTTAATGAGATTTATTCGCATCAAGGTCTTCCTTTAATGAACACTTGAGGAGATACGGCAGCTTATCTGCTCGATCGACACGTCAAATCACCTTAAATGTGGTCAAAATTACTGCTACTAAAAGAGTATCAGTACTCATATTTGATGTTTT